>CAISVC010000324.1 GCA_903888815.1 uncultured Fibrobacterota bacterium | reverse complement strand
CCCTAAAGCCCGATCTGGTCCTTTTGGCAGGCGATGTATTCGATGAAGACGTCTCCGAACCGGTTGAATGTAATACTGCGGCAATTCTGGGAAACATCAAAACCAGGTTCGGTGTTTTTGCCGTTACCGGAAACCATGAATATTATGCCGGGGTTGAAAAGGCGGTTTCGCATCTTGCCAGGGCAAATGTCACGGTACTTCAGGACAGTGTTGTGCGGATCGCCGATGCGTTTTACCTGATCGGAAGGAAAGATCTGGCGGCCGAGCGTTTAGGAAACGGACGAAAATCTCTGGATGAACTTCTTATCAATGTTGACCGCCGGCTTCCGCTTGTTCTCATGGATCATCAGCCGTTTCATCTTGAATCCGCAGAACGGTGCGGTATAGATCTCCAGCTTTCCGGCCATACTCATAACGGTCAGCTCTTTCCGTTGAACTTGTTTTATGGAAAAATCTATGAGCTTCCCTGGGGTTATATGCGTAAAGGGAATACCCATATCGTTGTATCATGCGGAGCAGGAACCTGGGGCCCGCCGGTTCGGACCAACTCACTCCCGGAAGTCGTTCAGATCAGGGTCACTTTTAAAGATTGACCTTAGATGGTGCATATGTTTTTTGTTTTATACCCTGACTATTCTTAATTATTTTTACCTGATATTCAAGCCGCTTAATCCTGGCTGTTGAATAGGGGACGTTCAGAGTTATCGACAGCTTATAATACCTTAACAGATGGGGCATCATGGCAGTAACCCTGAAGGAAGTTAAAACATCAAAGGATTTTAAAGCATTCATCTATCTCCCAGAAAAGATCCATAAAGGACATGCGAATTGGCTTCCGCCGCTCTATGCCGACGAGAAAAAATATTTCAATCCGCAGAAGAACCCTTCGTTTTCTTCGTGCGATTACCGTATGATGCTGACATACAGGGACGGCAGACCTGTTGGCCGTATTATCGGCATAATCAACCGCAAGCATAACGAAATGATGGGATTGAAAAACGCCAGGTTCGGTTTTCTTGAATGCTATAACGACCGGGAAGTCGCCCATACCCTTATTAATGATATCGAGGTATGGGGAAAACAGCGCGGCATGAATAAAATAATCGGACCGTTCGGTTTCTCGGACCGCGATATTCAGGGATTTCTTGTGGAGGGGTTCGAATACGAGCCCGTAGTGGACAGCGCGTGCAACTTCGAGTATATGCCGGAACTTGTGATGAATGAAGGCTACGTCAAGGACATTGACTGCGTCATCTACCGGTACCCGCTGGACAAACCGCTTCCGGAGATTTTCGACCGTATTTATAAGCGTACACTCGCAAAAAAAACCTTCCAGTTCCTCGAATTCTCATCACGGAAATCGATGAAGCCGTATATTGTTCCGGTACTCCGTCTTGTCAATGAGGCGTTTACCGGCATCTACGGATTCGTGCCCATGGACGAAAAGGAAATGTTCGACCTTGCGAAGCGGTATATACCTATCCTTGACCCGAAGTTTGTGAAGATCGTGACCAGAAACGGAAGCGTGGTCGGGTTCATGGTTGCTATGCCGAACTGCTACCGCGGCCTGCAGAAAGCGCGGGGCAGGCTCTTTCCGTTCGGTCTCTTTCACATTCTCCACGCAATGCGCCATGCCGAGTCGGTCAACACCATGCTCGGCGCCGTGCATCCGAGCTGCCAGAAACTCGGGCTCGACATGTTTCTCGGAATGTCTACCATCGAAACAGCCCGTAAAGCAGGAATGAAAAGCGTGGACACACACGTAGTAATGGAAGAAAACAACTCCATGATGCATGAACTACAGCGCTACGGCGCGCACCTTATTAAAAAATTCAGGGTATACCAGAAAAGCCTGAACTAGCTCATTATCGCATTGCCGGTTCCAATATCTGTCATCTCTCCAAGCTGCAGTTCAAATTGTTCTTAAATGAATCAGAGTATTAAATTAGTAAGCAAATCAACACGATAAATACTATTGGCATTAACCATTGCTAAATAGAGCACCATCCCTCCCTTCTATATTATATTAATTGACAGTGCCAATTAAAACCATGTTGTTAAATGCGATACGATGGGGTATTCCATGATCAAAATCATTCGCGTCTTAAAAATCTGCGGCTGCTGCACAGCATTGCTGCT
>CAISVC010000323.1 GCA_903888815.1 uncultured Fibrobacterota bacterium | reverse complement strand
TCCTTCACCTGCATGATCGACAGGACAAACCGCGTGATGTTCTGTTCCAGCCTCGGATAGGTGGCGGAGACCGCTACGCCCAACTGGCGAAGCATTTGGTCACGGTTAGGAACGCCGATCAAGGCCGGCAAGCGCGGGTTGGACAGCGTCTCCTTGATCTTGGCAGCGTCGTAGGCGAGCGCGGCCGCGATCTGGACACCCGTACCGGCGAAAACCCGATTGACGGCGTCGGCCACCGCATCGGCGTAATCCCGCAGGATTCCCGTATCCGGCGGCTGCATCATACCCGGAGGCATGGCGCCCATTCCGCCGGAAGCCGCCATAATGGCGGTCATCATCATTGCCGGATTGGCCGCGCCTTGCATCCACGCTTCCTGCCAGCTCTTCAGCTGGTTGAAGAAAGCGATGATCGCGGGCCAGAGTTTCTCGTCGACCCGCGCCAAGAGCTGTTTCTTGCGCGCCTCGGTCACGTATGACCCTTCGAGGCCTTCAATGGCCGCGAAGATCTCGGCATAGCTCCGCCGCGTCAGTTGCTTGCGCATTTTGAAATACTCGGGATCGACCTGCTCTTCATTGTCATCCGCGAACTTCTCCATCAGGGTGACGAGCGTGTCCGGGATGGTGAACAGGCCGGTGCGATTCGCCAGCGCCGCGCGGACGGCGGAAATTACCGTCGATTGGTCGATTTTGAGCACACCACCGGTCCGCAATGCTTCCAGCCAGGATTCATCGCTCGGTACCGACGGCAGCACGGAATCAAAGGAAACCGTACTGACAGCGCTGGGCGCCGGTACCGCCACCTCGGCCGGTTTTACCGGCGCCAGAGCCATGACCAACTTCCGGGCCGGCAGTTTCTTCATGATGCTACTGCCGGTGAGATCTTCCACGGTCAGGCTGGCCAGATCTTCCACTGTTTCCGCGCCCAACTCCGATTTGATCCTTTCGATCACTTCATGCGGGACGCTCAGTTCCGACAATTTGGCGTACACGGAATCGACCAGAGTACCAATGGGTACGGTTGTCGTTTCGGTTTTGACTTCGGGTGTGGTTTCTTTCGTTGCTTCTTCCATTGTTATTCTCCCTATCTTCTTGTTTGGGTTTACTTGCAAATCTTATCTCGCTCGGTCGGTCCGAACGAGACCAGGCGGACCGGAACACCCAGCTCGCCTTGACAAACACCGGCACAGAGCGAGTAAAGTTCATCCCGCCCCACAGCCGCTGAAACTTCATGGGTTGTAATCTCCGGCTGGCAGTTTAAGAGCTGCATACCGAGAGCTTTTTGGTATTCAAGCTGTTCATCATCAACGCCGTGCCGGACTTTTATTTCGCCTGTTGGCGAAAAATATGTCCGGTCAGCGGTACCAGCGTAGCGCTTGCAGATATGCCACGCTCCATGGGTCTGGATTTGATCAAACCAGGTGACGGCCAAGCCGTCAAAGGCGGTGGGACCGCCGCAGACCTCAATGGCGTAACGCAGGAGAACGAAATCGAGCGGACCGACGCGCACCTTTCCTTGATAGCGGTTTTCGTCTTTATGGCTGCCAGGCAGCAGACTTTCCGCCAGCTGTGGATCGGCCGTCGGCATGGGTCCGGCGCCATGCCGGATTTGATAAGCCCGGGTTACCCCGATATTTACGATCTGTCCGCCGTAGCCTGCTTCCTTGAGCATGGCGTGCGTAAAGCACGGCAATGTCCTAATCGCGCTAGTATGCGGATGGAACCCGTGAAAATGATCAGTCAGGACTCCATGCGAGTTTTCCATGATGACCACGCCATCCCGCGAGAGAATCTCTCGTTGAAGATAGTCACAGTCAACAATTTTCGCTCGCTGAAATAAATCCTGAAACCGTTTGACGATGAAGTCGAGGAAAGCGTCATCATTAAGAAGACTGATTTCATTCCCTGCTTCCTCGCGGTCACCGGGGAGGAACTCTCCCTGAATAATCGGAGCCAGGTCGCGACACAGCTGCTCTCTGACAGCAGCCAGCAGATTCTTGAGATCGGGCCGTGAGAGATCACTGGCCCGAATCGCCAGTTCCGGAAACTGCTGCAAGTAGCGGTAGGCCTCGCCCACGCCCGTGCCGATCGTGCCGCGGGGATTGTTGCCCCGCGCCATTTCCTTGAGGCGCGAAGCGCTGCCGTGATACGGCGTGGCGCAGAGCACCCTTTGATCCACGGTGAGCAGATCAAAAGCATCATTAACGCCATATTGATAATGGAGTACCGCCGCTTCATTGAGCAAGCCTTCGGGAGAAGCTATAAATCGAGGGGAGAGGTGCGTCCTCGTCCCCTCGAAAGTGCCGCAACCCCATTGGCTGAACGCGAAGTTCTCGCCTTTGGAGGTGCAGACGCCATGACTCCCTTGGGCGCCGCCGCCCTTCACAATAGTATGGGCGCGCGTTAACGTGGAGATTTTGTGCACCACGCCGCCCTTGCCGCCGTCACCAGGACCAAGATCGGTGACGGTGTAGACTTTATTTGTCATCAGCATCTCCTTTTTTTGGTTCTGATTTTTACGGCTTCTTAATCATTAAGCTTGGCGCGAATCAGGGTTTAGAGCCAGCCAGGGCCGCTTTCATCAGGAAGAAAGCCGCTGCCGGGAACTCCCGGAGGTGCGCCCGAGCCAAGTTCGCTCGGGTCGATTGGCCACTGGTCGGTCTTTTCCCGAAAGAGATTTCCCGCCTGGGGGCGTTTGGAGTAGTTCGGCAGAGCCGCCTGCGCCCCGATGGGGATGTTGGCAACCGAGCGAACGATCTTCTTGGCATCATCCTTGTTGACGTTGCCTTTCCGTAAAAAATCCTCGACAGCAGCCAGTTCGAGTGTTCCCTCGGTCAGGCCGATGATCGCGG
>CAISVC010000322.1 GCA_903888815.1 uncultured Fibrobacterota bacterium | reverse complement strand
TCTTTTCCATACACAGCCTCCTGTTTAGGTTAATGGGCCTGGAGTGAAAAAATATCCTTCATTCACTCCCAGGAGGCTGCTTTTCTACAACCTCATAAACATAGTCTCTATGGAAAAATATCATCCGTCTTGCAATACCTTCTGAATCACTGGGTCGGCAGTTCGAGCCCCTCCACCCTATCCATTAAAAATGCCTTTCCCGATGCAGAAAGGGCAGTTTGAAGGGTTTTCATCTCCCCTCGTCCCTTTGCTGAAGTCTACTGAATACCCCCAAAACCTCCTGAGACGTGATAGTGCCGTGATAGTCGGCCTGGGAGTTCATCGAACATTTTTTCAGCCTGGGCACTGTCCGGTTTTACAATGGGGATTTTTATCTCCTCCTCTTTTTCTCCCTGTTTCAGCGCCTTCTGCCATGAAAGCCATCCGGCGACCGCGTCTCCATACTTGAGCAAAAGCGAGACCGCGACTTCCCGGGCTTTCGGGTTGCGGTCCTTTTCCTCCAGGTAGGTCTTAACAATACCGGCCGCGAAGTCATCAATGCAGAAATAGGGGTAGAGGTTTTCCAGAAAACACCTGGAACTGGGAAGAAACCGGCTTATAGCCTCAGGTGTTGCGGAAAAACGCACCGGGCCGTTTATCGCGCCTGCCGCGCTGTACCAGTTTCTGCCTGAGTTGTAGTCGGCGAGCACGATGCCGAAGGTAAGTGAAAAGGGCTGCATTTTCAAAGCCGGGGTCCGCGACTCGATTGGGATGCACGAAGCGCAGCACCCGCACATGATGGCCGGAACGGGGCTGAAGAGTGTCCCCGCGTACCAGATCGTGTCAGGCACAAAAATGGTGCTCTCACAGAGTTCGCATTCGATGCTCATCAGTACCTCAATTCTTCGCCGAACAGTTCGATTTTCCGGTTAAGATATGGAATCCATTTGCGCGCGATGTCACACCGTTCTTTTTCGTCCGGGTTTTCATCACCGGTAAAAAGCAGATAGCGTTCATAGCACTGTTTTGCTTTGCTGAATTTATTGGAAAGCCTATAAAAATATCCGAGCATTGCCCAGGCGCGGATGTGCGCCGGATTAAGGCTCACTGTTTTTTCAAAGTATTCTATTGCCTTGTCCCGGTCATTGGTCTCTTTATATGCCCATGCTTTGGAGTAATAAACGTCTTCGTCATTGGGATTCATCTGCATTGCTTTATCAAGACAGTAATGGGCGCATTCGTAATCCCGGCAATCGGACAGCAGGTCGCCGATGAAGTAAAAAAGCAGGAAAGTTTCTCTCTGGTTATACTCCTTTTGCGGGAGAGACCGGGCGATGGATTTTAAAAAATTCGCTATTTCCATGATCAGCGGTTCAGTACGGGGAGATTTAAGGACCTTGAAACCGTTGCACATGGCAATGATGCATTCAAAAAGGTTTTCATAGTTTCTTATTACGCGGGCCCTTCGAAAAGATATCCTGGCCTCCTCTTTCCACTTGTCCTGCGGCGACTGAGGTATGGATTCCTGAGGCAGAACCGGCAGGGTTTTCGTATCCATGTTTTTCCCTCCTCTTCTGATGTTTTTATACTATAATTATAACGCAGCAAACCGACACCGGTTGTCGGAGTGATACGATTTTTGTATTTTATCGGTTAAAAGATTAGGAGGGCGTCACAGAAGATTGGCCTGCCATGGCAGGCACCCTCCCGCTTTCAGCCGTTCTAAGTATAACGCAGTTATCCATATCTAAAGACCTGTAAGGAAATAATAGAATTATTTCTGGCAGGTAAGGCCTTTAGGTGACAACGGTCGGGTGGAGGTTACCATGAAACGCGGCAGTATCCGGAGGATCTATAAAATTGACAGCATGATCCGTCTCAACAGGCTCCATTCGGCGGAAGATGCGGCCCGGGAACTCGAAGTCAGCGGCAGGACCATAGAACGGGACATCGAAATGCTCCGGCTTGAGCTCAATGCCGAGGTAAAGTACAACCGGGCAAAGGGCGCCTATGAATATGTCGGCAACCCCCTGCCCCTGCCCGGCCAGTGGCTGAATGAGCATGAGATTGCCATCATGCTCATTGCGGAACGGGCACTCAGGATGTACACGGCCGCCTCGTTTTCAGACCAGGTGCATCCGGTATTCAACAAATTGCTCAATCCGATCCGGGACAATAAAAAGGCGATGCTGTATATCAAAGACCTCTGCAGGAGCGTTTACTTTTACCGTCCGTTCGAACCGCTGCGCGATCTGCGGAAAGAATTCTCAATCGTGCTGGACGCGATCATGGAGCGGAAACGTCTGTCCATGCGGTACCAAACCGCGGCGAAAGGCCTTCGACAGGAGCCTCGGGATGAACGGCGCGAGGTTGACCCGTATGTGCTGCTCAACAACGGCGGGGACTGGTATGTGGTCGGCCTGTGCAGGCAGTCCCATGAGGTACGGACGTTTTCGCTTTCACGCGTGTATGAGCCCCGGATCCAGGACCACTATTTTGAAATTCCCGATTCGTTCAAGGTGGAAGGGTATCTGTCCAAAGGATTCGGCAGGATGCACGGTGAAACGCCTTGCAACGTGCGGCTCAGGATAACGCCGCCGGCATCGGCCTGGATAGCAGGGAGCTCATGGCACTCATCGCAGAAAATCAGACAACTGGCAAAGGGTGAAATTCTGCTCAGCATGATCTGTCCCCTCACCGACACGCTGGTGCGGTGGGTGCTTCAGATGGCGGGGAACGTGAAAGTCGAGACCCCGAAGGAATTGAGGGAGATGGTGGTGAAAAGCGGCAGGGAGCTGGTTGAGAATAATGTTGGTACAACTAAAGACTGACATAATCAAATCTCCCATTCGGGAGACAAGATACCTATATGCCATCTCTCACCTAACTGTTTTCGCGCCAATCCATTTTACTCCGCTCTGAATTCTGTTTTTCTTTTAATACTTTTCTTCCTTCCTTTTCTTTTTGACGTTGACGATAAATACCGGGCAGTCTTTTCTCAACATCACGGACAATCACGCATTGAAAACAAGAATTTCCCTTATGCCAACCATGTTTTCCACAATGCAGTCTGGCCATAAATTACCCCTTAAAAAGTTGAAGACGCACAATACAAAACCCTCATTATCTCCACCATGGCGAGGGTGTCGAGGCCGCAGTATTCGAGCAGGTTTTTATGGGTTTTTTGCCACTCCTTTTCCTCCATTTCCCCTGAAAGCCACAGCTCATACTTGAGGCCCGCGGTGCCGCCCTCCTGAATCTCAAGCTTTTCATACGAAAGCGACGGAACCAGCACCGGCAGCACGTCTTTTATCGAAGCGCTGCCATGGAAATCATAATGAACATAATCGCCGCTTTGAAAAGGAGTAATCAGGTCCCAGAAACGGGGTACAAGATCCAGGAGCTGTTCTTTGTATTCCGGAAACATTTCAGCCATGTTTTTAATCACCATTATCTCGAATGACTTTTTCCACGCAATAATACTCCCCTTTTTTCCAAGAAGTTTCAGCATGGATTCGATGAGAGGCCTGCGGGGGTCCGCAGCTTCTTTTAAAAGGAATTCGTAATGCTCGCACTCCTTGCCCTTGTTCTTCTGGATGTGCAGTGAAAATTGGAATGGCGTGGTCTGATAGGGCCTCCAATTATCATACGGCGGAATAGCGGGATTGATGGTTTCAAAGTCGAAGTAATACAATGGATACTCAAGCGTGCCGAGATGGTCACGTATGTCTTTTTCATCGATCACCGGTTTTCCTGTTTTATTGCTCTGCACGATCCGCCTATTACGTTCACTGAGCTTAAAGTCTTCCGGAATGTCCCTGATCAGTTCAATGCCCAGTTTTTGGAAGATCGGATACAATTTCTGCCCACGCGGCAGTTCGTAGATGCTGTATTCCTTGTGCGGTTCATTGCAATGATCGAAAAACGGGCAATCGTAGGGTTTGCGGCACTGGTCGCCGGGTTTCACGACAGGGCACTTTTCGCAGGTTAAAACTTTTGAGAGGTCAGAGACATTTGTTTCAATATACGCCATTTTTTTGGAGACCGCTTCGGTCATATCCTCTTCGATCAGAAATTGCATAGGATCGATCCCCCCTGTCCGGACATATTTGTTATTTACATGCATGAGACAGGTTTTATTTATCGGATACCCGGCACGATCGAAACAGTACCGCTGAATGGCAAGATCATCAAGGTGCTCATCTTTGACCTTTGTACTCATTTTAACCTCATGAATTTCCCATTCTTTTTTTATTCGTTTTAAAATATCTGCACGGCAGAGAACAGTTTCAAATTTTGCCGTTGCCTCAAACATGGCCAAGGCGCCGGATTCCGCATAAGCTTCTGTGGAATGGATAGCATCCTGGAGGTGCATATGGCCTTCGGCGATCAGCACGCCGTCCTGATATCGTTTCTGCGCTATTTCGCCGACCCTTTTCCCTACATTAAAAAGATGCTGTGTCGCCTCGTCGGTCTCTGCTCCGAGTTCCGGCTCATTAATGCTCAGCCAGAGAAGCTTGGGGCATTGGAGGCCCTGCATATACCGGGTTTTGGTGAGATAGTGGAATGAAGCCATAGAAAGTGCTGCCTCCTAAATATTTTCGGGCCTTTGAACATGCGGTCGGGTTCGTCGCAAAGGGTATCCACCATTTTCGCCATGCTGGGCGTGGTAATTTAAAAGGTGGTGCGATTTGTTCTTGACGGGCTTATTCATGAGAAGACCGCCATTTCCATATAGGGTCGAATAATTCTTTCCACCCGGCAAATTCTTGCCATTTTGTGAATTTCTTCGGAAGAGGCTTTTTTTGTCCGCAGCGCTTCCCGCAGTGCTTCAAGGGCCACATCGAGACCAATTTTATTACGCATTTTGAAGCAGTCCGCAACGGTCTTTGCCGCGCTATAAACACGAATTTTAACACCATCCACGGTATGTTCTTCTATGCCGGCTTTAAAAACCTCGCCTGAAAACCGGTAAACCCGGATCTTGACCATTGGTATCTTTGGTTTCCATGCGGTCCCTTCAATAGCGATACAGACATGAGGCGCCACCTGCACGGTAAACTTATGAAACACAAGAGCGGTGAAAAGACAAAAGACGCCACGCGGAGCAAGCTTGGAAACCTCGGCCAGGGAGATGTTTTCGGAAACAGCAGTTCCAGGCAGCCGATAAAGACCGCGGGATATGCGCAGGACCTCTCCGGATTCCACCAGGCGCCTGATATTGGAGCGCGAAATTCCCTGCGCATCCAGCTCGCAAGAGCGAACAACCCTTTTTTTTTGAAGAATTGCTATTATTTTGCTATGACTTGTCATGTATCGTATCCTATAAAACAATATACATTATTAGTCTTTTCGGTACATTAAAATAGCGTTTTTTTTATGCTTACCCCACCCTCGCCCACGCCAACAAGCCCTTTGGAGCATGCTCGCAAGAAAAGGCATCCCCGCGTCATCGTCCCGGTGCATACCGAAAAACCAAGGGATTATGGGAAATATTTCAGGAATGTGAAGTGTTTGAAAGACGGGGAAAAATTAATGTTTAATCCCAAAATATCTGCCGCTCTTATTTCTTAACAACATAAAAATGGTAGGGCAAAACTGGTACAAAAAGAAATATGATAATCAAGTCTCCCGTTAGGGAGGTCGCAAGGTTTTTTATATGTAACGCACTAATTTTCAGGCAGTTAAGCCTAGGCATGAACGGCATCTTCCGGGTCTGCTCCTGACAGGGAGGCTGTTATTATATACCCCCTTCTCTTCTAAGAGAACGGGGGCAGGGAGATGAGGCTGGTACCATCAAAAATCTAATAATCAAGTCTGCCAAAGTAGCCAGACGGCGGCAGGTCAGTGTGAAAGCCTGGCGCTTGCAAGCCGGTTGAGGCTTACCCCTGATTCCGTCGCTTCCAAGGTAAGCCGCCGGTGCACCTCTGGCGGAACACGAACAATAAACTTTCCGCTATACCGCTTCAATGTCACCGGAGCCGGGATAGTTTCACCATTCTTTTTCATATCCAGAACAGCGTCCCTCACCACTCCGCGAATTCCGCGCAGTGCTTCTTCCGGGGTAGCGGCAAGCCAGCTCAGGCTTGGAAATTCAGCACAAAGCCCGACATGCTCCTTGTCCTCTTCGGACCAGATCACACGGTATGAGTAATGGTCATCGTGCAGTGTTTTCATTGTGCAGCCTCTCAATCGCTTGTAATACCTGTTTTACCTGATATGTTTTTGCCTTGCCTTTATCGTTCTGAATGTTTACTCTTGGGTCACCGATCCACGGGGTCTTATAGACCATATGGCTTGATCCGCTCTGACGGGGCGGCCCGAAGTAGTGATCACATACATGGCACAGATCGGAAAACCGGATGTTTTTCGGGTTCCGCCGCATTTGAATAATTGTTTTCTCTATTCCCGACATAGCTA
>CAISVC010000321.1 GCA_903888815.1 uncultured Fibrobacterota bacterium | reverse complement strand
GCTATTCGGATAACGTCGAGTCAGACCCTCTCTTTCCGCAAATCGTCAGCACTCAAGGAAACGTCTCTTATCAGTTCAACAAGATTCCCTATGTTCCCCTGGGATTCACATATCAAAAAATTATTCAGGAAAGCTCAAAGGAACCTGTCGGAGGTACGCGTATCGATACAAGCACCGATACCTATTCGGCCAGAATTGGTTTCACGAAGGGCAGCTTTTCTGTAAATTTTTCGCCGTCTTATTCGATAATCAACGATAAGACGCCTGCGGATGCCGATATGACAAATATTGTTTATGCCATTACGGCGGCCTACGCCATGCCCAATTTTTCCATTGCTCCGGCCGTAACGTGGAACAGAACACGCAATCACGCAACGGATGTCTGGACAGACACCTGTGCCTATAATCTCGACCTTCGCTCACGCTTTTTCCATGACCGAGCCTCCTTCGACGTAGGTGGTACCTATACGGCATCGAAGGCGGACAACGACTCTGTGGACAGTGGAACATGGAACGCTCGGGCAACCCTGTCTTATCGACTCAATGATCACCTGAAAACATTTGTCAAGCCCACTGTGGGTTTGCGTTTCAGCTACCTGAAAACGGACGATAAAATAAATGTGGCGATGAATAAGGACGAGTTCAGTTTGTTTGTCGTCCTTGAAGCGGCGATACCTGTAATATTTTAAATGGAGGAACCTTTATGAAGAAATATATCTTAGCCATCCTTGCCTTGCTCCTGACCGGACTCCTCGCTCCCTCTTTTTCTCAGGCAGCCGTGACAGTAACGCCATCTTCTGTTAATGTTGTCCGGGGTCAGACCAACACGGTGGTCATTACCTATCGATTCGCCACCATTATCGGTTCTGGCAACGAGATGTCATCGCAAGGCCAATTCTTCACCACCGACTCCACCATTGGATGGAATAACCTGCCATTAACAACATTTATTACAGGCGGAATCGGAACAATTACCGAAACCGTCGTCATTCCGGTTAATATCATGGAGCAGGCGCTCCAGCAGGGCAAATCGCAATTTTTCTATCGGCGACAGTTTTTTGGTTTATCTTTTGAGACGGCAACGGTCAATCTTACTATTTCGGGAGAGGCGGGGGGAACGCTCGGCATAAGGCGTCTTGCACTGTACTTTGGAAACGGCAGAGCGGAAGCGACCGTTATGAAGTACGCAACTGATCTGAAGGCTTATGCGGATATCAGTTACAACGGCTCAGGTCTTTTGAAGGGTTACTGGGAAGTTGACGGCAGGCTTCTTTCATACGTCAGCCAGCCCCTGCCCGCCAGTCAGCAGATAACTCTGACCACTCCCGACATCCCGGCCCTGCCGACTTTTGACACGGGAACGCATACGTTGCGATTTGTCGTTACCAATCCCAACCCTGATCAGGGAATTCCTCTGCCCACCCTGGTCTATTTCGTGACCACGGATGAATCTGCCGGGAAACAGATCGGATTGACGTTGAAGAATCCTGCCGAGGCTGCGGAAATGCCTTATG
>CAISVC010000320.1 GCA_903888815.1 uncultured Fibrobacterota bacterium | reverse complement strand
GCTTGCCGATGCTTTCCGGGCACTCCGGTGCTCCAACGCGGCTCGCGCGGGCGAGCGCAACTGCGGCTGCGACCACAGAATCCGCCACCGGCACGCGCCACACAAGGTCGTGAAACGCTTTAATCTCTTCAAGCGTCACGACGGCTTTGAGCTCGACATGCTGCGGCGAGGTGGTCGTGGCTACGATTTCGAGTTCCGACTGCAGATCCGGGTAGTGCACTTCGATGGAAAACATGAACCGATCCTGCTGGGCTTCGGGGAGCGGGTAGGTACCCTCCTGCTCGATCGGGTTCTGGGTTGCCAGCACCCAGAACGGATCGGGAAGCGGATACGTGGTCCCGGAAGAGGTCACTTCATGTTCCTGCATGGCCTGCAGCAGCGCTGACTGGGTCTTGGGCGGCGTGCGGTTGATCTCGTCGGCGAGCACGATGTTGTGGAAGATTGGACCTTTAACAAAACGGAACTCACGCCGGCCCGTGGCGCGGTCGTCGACAAGGATCTCGCTTCCTGTGATGTCCGACGGCATGAGGTCGGGCGTGAACTGGACGCGGTTGAACGCCAGGTCGAGACACCGGGCAAGGCTCTGCACCAGCATGGTCTTGGCAAGGCCCGGAACGCCGATAAGGAGGCAGTGGCCGCCGGAAAAGAAACAGGCGAGAAGGTCGTCGATCACTTCACGCTGGCCCACGATCTTTTTGCCGAGCTCGGCCTTGATTCTCCTGACAGCGTCTGAAAGCCGGGCAGCAAGAGCAATATCATTTGTTGATGCAGTCATTCTTTATCTTCCTTTTCAAATCAGTTTGCAGTTGTCGCAGTACATTTTCTGCGCCGATATTTTTCAGTTCAACTTTTCAAGATTCCTCTTTTGCTAATTCTTCTTTTGCCTGTCCGATTTCCCTGAACGATATGCGCATTTGCAGATAGAAGTATAGTCCCGCGACCGTTACCGTGAGATACCCGATCGCATGGTAGAGGGTCGCTACGGCAATGGCCTTGTTGGTTTCCATGCCGCACAGAACAAGCCCCTGTTTGAGCACGGCATGGAGCGTTCCCACATACCCCGGCGAGAGCGGTATTGCAGCGCCGATCGCCGCGCAGGCGGCGGCAAACATGCCGGATAGGAACCCGAACAGGCGTTCACGAACCAGCAGTATCAATATTACTGGGTGACAGGCAATCGTACAGAACGAAAGCGCTGTCATAGCCAGACATTTACCCGGTGAAAAAATCCAGTTGAGATTGGAGGCAAGCTCTTTACCGACCATAAGAAATTTCTGACGGAGGGCAGCGGGAACAAATCTGAGAAAGGCCTTGCCGAGGATTCGCGATTTCGACGGAAAAAAAGCGTGAAAAAACAGCGCGCAAAGAGCAATAAGAGAGACACCCGCAAACGGTATGGCGTAGGGAACCACCGCCCGGAGCTTTATAAGGAAAAGCGTCGGGATAAAAAAGAAAGCCGCAAAAACCATTATGTCGATGATCCGTTCGAGCAGGACCGACCCCACGCTTTCCGCGACGGTGAAGCGGTTGCGTTTCCACAGGAGCAGCATCCGGGCCGCTTCGCCGAGCCGGGCAGGGAGTATGTTGTTGACCATAAAGCCGATCATAATGAGTCCGAACAACCCCTGCCGGGAGGCTGCTGATGATTTTGGAAGGATCAGATTCCAGCGGACGCTGCGCAGCCAGAGCGTGAGAAAAGTGAGCGCAACGCCGCCCGCCACTACCCAGAGCGGGGTTGCATGCAGATAGTTCCACAACTGCCGAATATTGACATCACGGAAAAACACATAAAGGCCGACGCCGGCAAGAGCTATGCCCCCCGTCAATTGAATAATTGAGGTCTTTTTCACGCGTTGACCAGCCTGTTGAACACGAGCCCTGAATAGAGCTTCGGGTAGAAGTTCGTCGATTTCTGCGGCATACGTTCGCCTCCCTGAACGATCCGATGGATTGCCGCAATGGAGACCGGCTCGATAAAGAATCCGCCCCAATACTCTTCCGCGTTGCAGCTTGCCTCAAGGGCCGCCGGTACATCGTTCATATAGGCGATACGGTCATGCAGCACATGGCCGTCGAGCGGCAAGCCGAGGATCCGGTTGATGACGATCGCGTTGATTTTCGACATGTCAAGGTGTTTCCACGCAAGCGATCTTTCGGGCAGGGTTGAGGCAAGAAAGCGTTCGCCCCCCTCGCTGAGTTTCAGACCGTAGGTCCTGCGTGAATCACTTTCGACAAACAGCATCCCGGTATCGATCCTGCCGCCGAGAAATGCGTTTATTGTTGCAAGATCGGCCGGGCCGAGATCGGTGAGCGTAAAATTTCCCTCGAGTTCCCGTCTCATATCCGTTATCCGATCCCCGTTTCCTTTCCTGATGAGACGGTGGAAGGATCGGATAATGAGTCCCGGGTCGGCCATGGAAACAAGCGTCATCATGACATGGGAGCAGGCCGGTTCGTTTTTATGGTCATTGAAAAAGTTGAGCGCGGTC
>CAISVC010000319.1 GCA_903888815.1 uncultured Fibrobacterota bacterium | reverse complement strand
CGAGACATCACGCACGAGGATGCCTTCTTTTTTAAGCGCATCGAACAGCCGCTGCTTTTCTCGGCAGCGCACCAGGATGAAGTTCGCCGCGCTGGGATATACCTTATCAAAAGGCAATGTCCGTAGAAAATCGAACAGCGCTTCGCGTTCCGCCGTGATAAGCGCGAGCCGTTCTTTGACGGTGTGCAGGTTGCGCAGCAGCACCGTGGCAACGCGTTCCGAGAAAAAGTTGATGTTATAGGGCAGTTTTATCTTGTTAATCTCCTTGACCACTGCCGGTGTTCCTAAAAGATACCCGAGTCTCAGGCCTGCCCCGGAAAATGCCTTGGAAAAAGTGCGGGTAATGACAAGGTTCGGAAACTCCCGCAGAAGCGGTACTGCATTGTAGCCGCCGAACTCAACGTATGCCTGGTCGAGAATGCAGAAGCCCGTGTGGTAACGCAGAATCTTCCTGAGATCCGCTTCCGAAATCGTGCTGCCGGTCGGGTTGTTCGGCGAGCACAGGATAAGTACGCCGGCCTGATTCCGCTTCACCGCTTCGCCAATCGCCGGCATATCATATGTCAGCGATGTAGTAAGGGGAACCATAACCGGCTTTGCAGCAAGTCCTTCGATCAGGAGCCGGTATACGGTAAACGTTGGTTGACAAAATATTACGGGTGCGTCGCGTTTTACGAGTGACAAGAGCAGCACAAGAAGCATCTCGTTGGAACCGTTTCCCACAATGACGCCGCCCTTTTCAGCGCCTGCATATTCAGCCAGCATATCTTTCAGCGCTTCCGGAATAAAGGGCGGATAGCGGTTCCACGGCCGCTCAACGCAGAATCTTCCTATTTCCTCTTTGACAACCCGGGGCCAGTCAAAAGGATTTTCGTTCTGATTCAACTTGACAGTGCACGCTTCGGGCTCAAGGTGATAGGCTTTCAGCGAGCGGATACTGCTGTTGATAAGGCGGAGAGCATCGATGCAATTCATGGCGACCAATTATTTCCCGTTAAAAATCAGGTGACAAATAGAAAATACAACGCGTGATGGCGGATAAAAATAGAAAAGCGATTCCCCGGCATCAATCAGGAAGATGCGGGTAAAACAGGCGCTTAAAATTATCGTGTATTGCAGCCTGCAGCTCTCCGGCCGGAATACCCTTGATAACCGCCACGGACTCCCCTACCAGCGCTGCCCAGGCCGGTCTGTTGTTTTTACCCCGATGGGGAACAGGCGCACAATACGGCGAGTCGGTTTCGATAAAGAGCCGATCAAGCGGGACATCCTTTACAAGCTCCTTAACGGCCGTGTTGTAGGTGATAACCCCCGAAAACGAAACGTAATATCCGCATTCCAGAATGAACTTCAGCGCATCCCGGTCACCGGTAAAACAGTGGAATAAAACTCTGGTGATCCCGGAAGATCGGCATATCCCGGCAACTTTCTTTTCAGCACCGCGTGAATGCACAATGACCGGCTTGCCGCATTGAGCGGCGATATCCAGCTGCTTTTCAAAAACCGGGAGCTGGAGTTCCATGGCCGGATATTTCGGATTCGAATGATCCAGTCCGATCTCACCCACCGCAATTGTCCGCTCATTGTCGAGCATTAAGCACAGTCTCGATTCCCAATTTTGAGGCAGAGAACCCGCATCGAACGGCGAAACACCCAGCGCTCCATAGAGCGACGGAAAAGTTTGACACTGGAGAATCACCTTTGCTGCGGAGGCACAATCGGTGGCAGTGGAAACAATTACCGTCACGCCGGCGGCGGACGCCTCCCCAATTGTCGCCGACAGATCATCCGGGGGTAAACGGTCGAGATGGGCATGAATATCGATCCACATGAGCTGCCGGGCTAAAAACGTCCTTCAAACACCGATTTCCATTTTTCAAGCGGCCATAGCGTAACGGCTCCTGATCGGTCTACTTTAAATGTCATCACACCCTTCATGTCAGGAGGGAGCTGCAAAGGTTTTCCATTCAGCGTAAAGGTGACTGCCTCACTTATTCCGACATGGACGTTGAAGCTGTCCTGGGCAGTAAAGGTCACCCCTCTGCCTTTAAGCACCACATTCCTCCAACCTTTTGCTCCATCACTGAATACGCGCCCCCAGCAGGAATCGCCCACAACATTCATTCTGAGTACCAGGACATTGCCGCCAGTTTGAGCGGTTGGTGTCGTCACAACAGTCTTTTTCACGGTATCCTTGACCGGTTTGACTGCTGCTTTGACCGGCTTGGATGTATCCTTTGCAGGCAGCACAGCTGATGGCTTTGATTTCTGAACAGTATCCTTGACCGGTTTGACTGCTGCTTTGACCGTGGCTTGTGCCGGTTTAACGGTGTCTCTGGCACGCGATGCCGCGGTTTTAGTTTCATCTTTTCTTGTTTCAGCTTTTTTTGTTTTTTGCAGGGTATCCGATATCGAAAGTTTTGGCTTTGCCTGAGAATGAAGCGTATCTGCAGGCGCCTTCGGCGGAGCGATTGCAATTATCGGTTTCTCCTCCCTACGTACCGGTTTGATATCCGCCTTTTGAGAATCAACTGCCCTTATCGCTGCGGGTTTTGCCTGTGTTTCAACAGCTGCTGTTTTTTCTGTTTTATTTGTGTCCTTCAGCACGGCCTCAAGTGTTTGTTGACCGGCAGAACTGACCGCTGCCCGCGGCCGCTTCTCCGCCCGGGAAGAATGGCACCCCTGCCTGTTAACAGTAAAAGAGAAGATGGCAAGGAGCGCGATCGCTAAAAGCGTCACGATGAGCGTTGTATTGTTTTTTTTCTCTTCCTGGGCCGCAAGGTTGATTTTGGTGCTTGAATCTTTCCGCAGCGTATCGACGCCCGTTAAACCTCGCTCCTCGAAAAATTGCCCCAGGATTTCGTCGGCATTGAGCGAAAAAAAACTGGAAAGTGACCGCAGATAAACGCGTATATAGGTATCGCCCGGCAGCTGTTCATACTTGTTCGCTTCGAGCGCCTCGATATATTTCGCATTGAGCCGCAGCTTCCTGGCAACGTCTTCGATCGAAACCTGACGGCGTTCACGCTCCCGCTTCAGAATTTCTCCTATGCGCTCAGATGGTTTTTCAGAGCGGTACATGTTTTCCGCCATCAATCACTCCTGTGAGCGAATAAAATCAGCAAACATCCTGATCGTTTTTGAAACCGGCAGTCCGACCACATTGTAATAGCAACCGTTGATCTTTTCGACGAACCGCATGGCATGTCCCTGAATCGCATAAGCGCCGGCCTTGTCGCGATATTCATCGAGTGCCAGATATGCCTCTATTTCGTCAATAGAAATCTTACGGAAAAATACATCGGTACAGGCTATTGCGGTTGTATAAAATAAACGTTCTTTGCAGACCAGAGCGATGCCGGTAAATACCCTGTGCCGGGAACCGGCAAGCGCAGCGAGCATCGAACGCGCTTCGTCGGGGCCAGCGGGCTTTCCAAGAATCCTTTTCCCCTGCACCACGACCGTGTCGGCGCCCAGAACAAGCGCTTCGGGCCGCTGTTCCGCAATCCGTAACGCCTTGATTTTTGCAAGTTCCTGAAGCGACACGGAAAGATTGCCGGCATCAAGAAGCGACGCTTCGTCGAGCACAGGCGGCACAATGGTCTCAAACGTGAATCCCATCTGCGATAGAATCGCCTTGCGCCGCGGCGATCCGGACGCCAGAATTACAGGTCTGCCGGGATGCTGCCAGGAGATCATTTCGTTTTTCCCGCATTAATTCGCGCCTGCGCCAGGGCCAGGTTTCTCCCTGCATCAGCGTACGCGGTGTCCAGCCGCACCGCCTGCGCAAAGTGCCGCACAGCGCCTTCGTAATCGGCCTGCTGGAACAGCGCCACGCCGAGGTTGTTGTGTGCTACCGCGTTCGCCGAATCGAACCGCAGCGCTTCGGTGAACTCCTGGACCGCCTCCGCCACCCGGTTCTTCTCCATGAGTACCCGGCCGATATTGGAATGGGCCAGCGCCTGGCCCGGCTTGACCGCAAGGGAGCGTTTGAATTGCTGGATTGCCTCATCGGACATTCCCTGCTTTCCGTAAAGTATACCAAGATTGTTGATCGCATCGGTATTATCAGGCTCGATGGCAAGTATCTCGCGGTACTCCTGCGCAGCCTCGGTCAGCCTGTTCTGCGCCTGCAAAGCGTCGGCAAGGTAAAACCGGGCAGTGATGAAATCCGGTGATGCTGCTATCACCTTTCTGCAGTACTCCTCGGCTTCAGCAGGCCTGCCGCTCAGGAGGCACCACTCAGCCATATTCGCAATCACGTCGCGGTTATTTGGAGCAACGCGCTTGGCCCGCTCCAGACTCTGCCCGGCTGCAACAAGATTGCGGGTCTGCATAAGACAGAAAGCATAGTACGAAAGCGTCTGCGGACCTAATGGATTATAGCTTAAGGCACGTTCAAAATACTGCTGCGCCTCGGCGAGTTTCCCCTGCCGCATATACGCGGCGCCAAGGCTCAGGTTGGGAAATTCTCCGCGCGGGTCGTTTTGGAGCACGTGGCTGAAGAGCGTCACCGTGTTTTTCCATACCGTGACAACCTGCGCATGGGTCCTGACCGCCATTGCCGCTATTGCGATAACCGCGACAATCTGAATGACGGGTTTGATTTTAGGCAGTCTGCCGGCACTATCAGCGGTACACCAGACTATGGCGATAAAGAGGCCTATAAGCGGAAGGTACGTGTAGCGCTCGGCCATTGCCTGAACCCCCACCTGCACGATACCGATCACGGGCACCAGTGTACCGAGATACCACAGCCAGCCCGTTATGGCATAGGGCCTCTTTTTGCGGATAAACCATAATCCTGCGGTCAGGAGCGCCAGGAGCAGGATCAGCATAATGGCCAGAGGAATGACAATATGCCGTGATTCATGGTGATAATAGGTCATGAGCGGGTCAGGCCAGAACATCTTCAGTATGTAGCGCCAGTAACTCATTGCCGAATTGCAGAGCCTTGTCCATAAGGGCAGGACCTGCAGCTGTGAAACGGCGCCGCCCGCTTTCTGTGCGAAAAAAGTGACAATGCTTGAAACCACGGTCATTGCAAAGAACGGCCATTTTTCAATGCACAGTCTCCCCCACACTGAAGCCCATTGCCGCAGTGTTCCGTTCTGCAAAGTAATCCTGCCATAAAGGCCTTTACGGCGCAACGGCCAGTAGTCCAGAAGCAGCAGCGTGAACGGCAGGGTGACTGCCATGGGCTTTGACAAAAGGGCGCCTGCAAAGCCGACGATGACCCATCCGAACCGTTTCCAGGACGTCCTGCGTGCGTACCACACATAGGCAATCGTGGTCAGGAACCAGAAAAATGCGCACAGCACGTCCTTGCGCTCAGCGATCCATGCCACTGACTCAGCATGCAGCGGATGCAGCGCGAAAAGAAACGCGACCATTGCGGAGCGCCACATGAATCCGGTCATGTACAGAAGCAGGAGGAACAGGAGAACGGCATTGGCCGTATGCAGCAGGACGCTGGTCATGTGATGTCCGGCCGGGTTGCTTCCGTAGAGCTGCCAGTCGATCATGTGGGAAATCCACGTGAGCGGGTGCCAGTTCGAGGCGTGCGTGGTGGTGAATGCCCAGGCAATACTCTGCTTTGTCAAACCATGCTGCACCTGACGGTTCTGCAGTACATAGTCGGTGTCGTCGTAGGAGAGGAATTCGTTGTGCCGCACGCCCTGATACGTCAGCAGGGTCGCTGCGGCAAGGATAACGCAGATAACGGCTGTCCGCACGGCACTGCCTGTAGCCGGTTTTTGATCTCCAGCGGTCTCCTGCTGTGGTATGGCTTTAGCCTTTTCGGCGGCAGCCGCATTCCGCTTTTTCCTGCGCGCTTCAGAGGAATTCATAGTCTGATAAATTGATTATTTCCCGTCAGGTTTGGCAACCGTAGCGTACATAAACCAGGTTTCACCAACAGCCGCCGTAATGAATGTGCAGATAAATTCTACAATAGAATCTTCACGAGGCGCCAGCTATTATCACCAATAATGTCATAACGTTATGAATTCTCGCTTTCGCCATTAATCATCCGGCTCTGCTTTTCAGTATACCATAAAAACTTGCACTACACCGAAACGAGCTGAGGGAGATTTTACTTCAGGGAGATGCGGATGTATATTAACTTCCGGTTGCACCACGGGCAAAGTCTTATTTGCAACATACAGGTAAAAATAGGTGATATGGTGTGCAGGTACGTGCGTACAATATGCCGAAAAGGGGTATATTATGCTAGCATCATGCACCTAGTTGTATGCAACCAATCTTAAATCCACTTCTATTATTATTGACTATTTGAATATTAATGAGAGCAAAAT
>CAISVC010000318.1 GCA_903888815.1 uncultured Fibrobacterota bacterium | reverse complement strand
GCATTAAAAATAACATTCGCAATAGAAAAAAGATATGCCGCTGGAGCAGAAGGTTATGGGGCGATATTGGGAGGCTTTTCAAAAAAGAAAGGCGCCGCATTGCGGCGCCTTTTGCAGGGATGGAGCATATTCAAAAATTTTATCGGAAAAACGAAAGCTTCGAGTGCTTTTTCACTGGTAAAGCAGACGGGGTAACGGCTTTTTTGGCCACGGGTTCAGGCGACGAATTCGCTGTTAGAAACTGGTTATACCAATCCGGCGGAACGTTAGGGCATAAAGTTGGATTTTCATACACAACCTTCGACGCATGCTGCGAATTGCTGCTCGAATAGGTCACATTGCCGTCGCTGTCCCAGGTGAGGGTCACCACCTCGTGGGAGATGTTGCCTGTCAATTGCACCGAACCGCATGAGAGTTTTGCCGCCGAAATATTATAAAGCATGGTAAGATAAGGAGCTTCGGATTCCATATAATCATCAGCATCGCAGTAGGTCCTTGTGAGGGTGCTGGCGCCGATGTCCACCTGCATTTGCCCCACCGAGGCATTCATTTCTGCCTTTTGGGCGTCGAGTTCATTGCGTTCGATCTGCGTCAGCGTACCTGCTGTCAGTTCGTAATCGTAACCGGTCAGGTTCCACTGGCCCGTGATATCGCTGCCGGTTCCGATACGGCTGAAAACGTAATATATTACCACCACCGCCGTCGGGTCGGAAAAATTCCCATCGAGAGAATATACTCCTGCCTTCAGGGTATTGCCGGAGAGAACAATCGGCACCGTATCCACGATGGTACGTGTCACCAGCGTAGTGCCGTAGCACGAGGAGGATGGCTCCGAAGTAATGATGTCATTACCCGAACGAACATAGTTCGTCACCTGTACATGCATCCCGCCGCCTCCACCGCCGGGACCTGTCGGACCGCTCGACTTGCTGCATGTCAGCAGCAAAAATATCGCGCACACCGCGCCTACGCAGACAAACAGCGCTCGCTTTTGCATACAATCCCTCCTTTTAAAATGTTAGACAATTGGTGGACAACTCCGTTTAAGCATAACATTAAACTGTAACATTAAGTATAATATAATGACATTTTCTTTAAAATGCCGTATTTTATGCGCCTGCTCAGCAGTTCGTGATTGCCGCTTATACTCCTGCCGCATCACCACCCCTGCACCGAGTTCTGCAGGATCCGCTGCACAAGCTCTGTGATCGCCTTCTGTTTGCCGGCCCCCTCATTCTCCTTTTGCATATCATAGATACCTTCGCCGGTGACGCTTCCTTTATAGATCGCCTCGTCTTTCTTCTTATCAGTAAATTCCACCTGCACCATGATGCGGACCACGTACTGCTGCACGCTGACCTGGCGCGTATCGGCCGCGCCGTAGGTATACGGGGTGTTGGTGTACGCTGTAACGGTTCCGGTGATGATTGCATCGCCGGCACTCTGTACTACTTTCAGAAGATTGCCGGTCACGATTTCCCTGTTCAGTTCCTGCGTTATCTGATCAGCGACGTTGGCTTCGAGCGACTGGTTGGCAAAGAGCGGGATTTCAACGGTCTTGAGGTGCGACGGCAGGCTGGAACCGTTGAAGGTGTAGATGCAGCCGCAGAGAAAGCATGGCAGAAGGCTGGAAATGACGGTTGATTTTCCGGACATGGCTTATACCTCGTCAAAAGGAACATAGGATATAGCGGATTCCCCTGCGGAACCGTCCGCAGAGGCCGCCGGTTCATCGGATGTACGGTCGAAAAATTCCCTGATCCGGTCGAGCATCGCTGCAGCAGTATCAAAGGGTATGAAATTTCCATCGAGCGACCGTATAAACTGTTTCCCGTAGCCCCTGGTGATGATACGATTGTCAAGTACTACGAGCGCGCCCCGGTCAGTGGCGGTGCGGATGAGCCTGCCGCAGCCCTGGCGGAAACGGATCACTGCCTCCGGCACCGCGTACGACATGAACGATTCGCCGTGCACGCGGTCCATCTTTTCGGAGATTGCCATGACGAGCGGATGGGTCGGGACCGGGAAGGGCAGCCGGGTAATGATTACGATCTCGCATGCCTCGCCGGGAACGTCGATTCCCTCCCAGAAGCTGTCGGTGCCTAAAAGGATCATCCGATGATTCTGCCTGAACTGTTCGAGTATCATATGCCTGCCGCCGCTGATATTCTGCGCAAGGATGTTCTGCCGGTCAAGTTTCGCGTCCGCTCTCAGCTTTTTGTAAACTTCGCCGAGCATGGTATTGGCGGTAAAAAGGGTGAGAATGTTTTTTTCAAGTGAAACGTGCAGTTCCGCGATCACCGAAGCGGCATAGGAGGGAAAATCTTCCGCATCGGGATCGGGCGCATTTTTCATTGCACCCATTATCGTCTGATCCTTGGCAAACGGGCTCGGGAAAAAGCATGTAACGGAGCGCGACTTGTGCGGTTCAAGACCGACCGAGGTGAAGAAATACTCCGCGGACCGCGCTACCGACAGCGTGGCCGAGGTGAAAATGATGGCGCCGCTGCATTCGGCCCAGATAGCGGAAAGCAGTCCCGCCACGTCGAGCGGGACGCCGCAGAGCTTGGTCCAGCCTTTTTCCAGATTGCCTTCGACCCAGAAGGCATGATCTTCGGTCTGCGCCGCCACGAGATACCCGAGGTCGGCAAAAAGCTGCGAGGTATGCTCCTGGCAGGCCGCGACCTCTTCCTTGAAGGTCTCAAGCAAACTTGTCTTAAGAGAACTTGCCGGCAGGTCCTGTTTCATCCAGTAGAGAAGATCTTTGAGCGTTTCGAGCGTGTTCGTAAAAGCCGGCGCCTGAATATTCGATGAAAAATCGTTTGCCTGAACCGGGATCTGATATTCACCCCGTTCCCCGGTTCCGGGCGTTTTTGCTTTAGCCCATTCGCTGATTGAGTCTAAAAAAGCCGTTGCATGCTTTCTGAGCTTTTTCAGGTGCGATTTCAGTTCTCTGACATGGCCGGCGAGAACGTCATTTTCGTTGCCATCGGTAAGACTCTGCGTCAGGTTATTAAGCTCCTCGAGGAAAAGCGAGATCCGGTTCGTATCCAGTTCCACGCGCAGATGCCGGTGCCCGCTCGACTCAAGATGGTGTGCTTCGTCGAAGATGATCGAATCGATTTTTCCGAGAAACGAACCCGAGCTCCCCATTTCCGAGAAAAACAGCGCATGGTTGATGATGACGATATGAGAGCCGCAGGCCTTCTGACGCGCCTGCTGCAGAAAGCAGTACTTGAAGAACGGACAGCGCCGGCCGTCGCAGCCATGCCGGTCACCGGCATGGCTTTCTGCAGAGATCAGGTTCCACACCTTTGAAAACCACTTCGGGTTGAACTGGTTCTGCTCTTCGATGTCGCCGGTCGCGGTCGACTCGACCCAGGGGATGAGCGGCAGCAGGGCGAACCGTTCCCTGATGGAAAGATTTCCGACCTCACCGAGGAGAAGACGCTGCCACCGGCTGATGCAGATATAGTTTGCCCTGCCCTTGAGAACGCTGTAGCGCAGGCCGGAGCTGGTGATTTTTGCCACGAGCGGCAGCTCTTTTGACAGCAGCTGGTCCTGCAGATTGCGGGTGCGGCTGGCCACCACGACCCGGGTATTGTTTTTGACCGCCCACAGCGCCGCCGGGACAAGGTAGGCGAGCGACTTGCCGGTCCCGGTTCCGGCTTCCGCACATAAGATCGACCGGGAGTTGAACGCTTCGGCGACCTCGGCAGCCATGGAGAGCTGGGAGGCGCGGAGCGTGAATGACGGCATTTCCTTTTCGAGCCTGCCGCCGTTGGAAAAAATATTTTTGACTTCATTGGTTTCGATTCCCCGGTATTTTTCAGGCGTCG
>CAISVC010000317.1 GCA_903888815.1 uncultured Fibrobacterota bacterium | reverse complement strand
TCCGCTGCCGGTGTACGGCTCATCTGAATCTGTAACGGCGGTACGGCAGGCGTTCGCCTATATCTTTGATCCGGACGCATTCGTGGGCGGCGGGATCCCGAAAATTGAACTCCGCGCGATAAACGGTACATTCGACCTTTTCGGTAAAACGATTATCCCGATCGCGGTCGAGCATGGCAGTCTGGGCGGCTGCTTAGGCTATCGTCTCGGCCCGCTCGTCTATATTCCTGACCTGAAATCAATCGCTGAACGCGAAGTTGAAAAATGCAGGGGTGCAAAGGTCCTGATTCTCAACTGCCTTCGCAGCGAACGCGAGCATATTTCCCATCTTATTCTGCCGCAGAGCATTGCGCTTGCACGCCGCATCGGGCCGGAACGATGCTATTTTATCCACATGTGCCATGATATACATTATGAAATTGATTCTTCAGGGCTGGACAATTGGATGCAGTTTTCATTTGACGGGATGCGATTAGAAATCTAAAATAGTAATACGGTTTTATGGAACAATACAAAAAAGAATTTATCGAGTTAATGGTGCGGAGCGGGGTACTGGCGTTCGGCGACTTTGTAACCAAGAGCGGCCGCCGCACCCCGTTCTTCATTAATACCGGCAATTACCGGACCGGCTCCCAGATCGGGCGGCTCGGCGAATTTTACGCTGCGGCGATCAACAAACGACTGGGCCGCGATTTTGACATGCTTTACGGCCCGGCCTACAAAGGCATTCCCCTCGTTGTGGCTACGGCAGCCGCGCTTGCATCCAAATACGGTCATGACGTTGCCTATTGTTTTAACCGTAAAGAGGCTAAAGACCACGGCGAAGGCGGTCTCTTCATCGGCCACATGCCGAAGGCTGGCGACCGCGTTGTGATTGTCGAAGACGTAGTGACGGCCGGAACTTCGGTAAGGGAGTCAATGGCGCTTCTTGCTAAAACTGCTCCGGTCAGGGTGTGCGGACTGGTGGTATCGGTGAACCGCATGGAGCGCGGGGCTGGCGGAAAAAGCGCTATTGCCGAGCTCGCGGAGGAATTTTCTTTCGCTGCCTTTGCCATCGTGACCATTGACGAGGTTACCTCGTACCTGCACGGACGGCCGGTTGACGGAAAAGTGGTGCTCACCGACCCTTGTATGAAAAAAATCGCCGACTACCGCAGCGAGTTCGGCGCACCTGCATCCTGAGGGATGAATGCGAAGAGTAAACGATAACCCACCGTCGCGGTTTCCCGATCGGCCCATCAACGACGCAGACCTTCCGTGGTTTGTCGCGCATGTCAAACCCAGGCAGGAAAAAGCCGCGGCCGACGACTGCCGCCGCCTCGCCATCGAATACTATCTGCCCCTTTTCACCAACGTGACGAGGCGCCGGGACAACAACAAGCCGCGCAAGTCGGTGCTGCCGCTCTTTCCCGGCTATCTGTGCTTTACCGGCACCAGGGAAACGCATTTCAAGCTTTACGCCACGGGCCGCATTGCAAACATTATCGAGATCAGGCACCAGAAAAAATTCATCGCCGAATTGAGCCAGATTTACAGCCTCCAAGAAAAAGGGGTGCCGCTTGAACCGTACCGCTTTTCCCTCCGCGAAGGCACGGAGGTATGCATACAGGCCGGGCCGCTGCGGGGAATACGGGGGGTGATCGCGAGCATTAAAAGCCAGAACCGGCTCATCCTGTCGGTCGAAGGGCTTGGCCAGGCCATGATGACCGTGGACGCCTCGATAGTGGCACCTGTTGATAAAGAGGAGTCTGCACTGCCATGCTGACATTTCTTTCCAAACTCCTTGCGGTTCCCTGCTATCCGCTCGGCATGGGGCTGCTGCTCCTTGCCGCCGGCGCAGCGATGCTTGTCTCACGGAGGCTGAAGCCGGGCCGTATCCTTGTCCTGTGCGCAGCCGCAGAGTTGTTCCTTTTTTCGTTCGATCCTTTTTCCTATATGCTGGTCCGGTCGTTCGAGTGCCGCTATGACCCCTGCATTTCCTTCCCTCCGGCACCGGCCATTGTGCTGCTCTCCGGGGGCGAAGTGCAGAAAATGCCGCCCCGCCTGTATGACGAAATTAACGAGGCAGGTGACCGCATTCTCTATGCGGCGCGTCTTCTCAGGCTGGGTGCCGCGCCTCGCCTGATCGTCACTGGCGGGAAACTCCAGTATCTGCGGCATACCGACAAGTCCCAGGCCGAGGCCGCGTTCCGCATCATTGCGGATGCAGGCCTGGCCGACACTTCGCGGATCATATGCGAAACGCTGTCGCAGAACACCTGGGAGAACGGCGTGTTTACGAAAAAGATTCTTGATAGCATGAAACTTCCGCCGGTCATCATCCTTGTCACCAGCGCCCTGCATATGCCCCGTTCTGTGGCAATTTTCAAAAAGCTCGGATGCACCGTGTATCCGGCGCCCACGGATTACCAGGCCGACATCCCCTACCAATGGAAGCTATTCTCGTTTTTTCCGAGCGTGAGCGCGCTCTGCGCTTCTTCCGGGGTGCTTCACGAGATTTACGGCATGATCGCGTATAAACTTCTGGGGCGCCTGTGATTATGGGATTGCCGCGCCGCCGCTGGCTGATCGCGCTTTTTGTTACTGTCACTGCCGTCTGCGTACTCGTACTTTTTTTAAAAATCGGCGACTGGCTTTTCGTAGCCGACACCCTTCCCCCGCGCCTTGATGTCGTATTCACCTTCGCGGGTGAAAACACGCGTATCACCTATTCCCGCGAGCTCATGGAACGGTTCCCGGCAGCGCGCTGGGTGCTGAGCGACTATCTCCATCAGTATTCGCGCATTCTGTCAAGGGATGGCTTTGATATGTCAAGAGTCGCGGCCATGGACACCAGCCCCTCCACCTATTCTGAGGTCAAAGGCCTTGCCGACTGGCTCACAAGCTGCCGGGCCGGTCTGCCCCGGTCTTCCGGAACACGCGATTCTTCCTCACTGCAAAAAATCCCCGTGACGCCCCGCGACGGGCGGCTGCATATTGCACTCGTATCGAACCCCTTTCATATGCGGCGCATTAAATTCATGGTTGGAGATGTATTTCACGATCAAACCCTCTGCTTTCACTACCTGCCGGTACCGGTTGAACGGTACGGATGGACCCGCGAAGCGGTGCACTGCTGGTGGAAATCGAAAAGGCTCAGGAACTGGGTAGGATCTGAAATCGGGAAACTGCTCTTGTACTGGTTGTTTTCATAATATCCTGTTCAAACAATAATAAAGTGCCCGTTTTTCCGTCAGCGCAGGCTATTCGACTTCGGCCGCTTCCATCTTCGGCACGATCAGATGAATGATCAGCAATGCCGACAGATACATGGAACCCGCAATAATGAAAATCGGCAGATAGTTTCCCGGATTCCGGTTCAGCACCCAGCCCACGATATTGGCGATGAAAAACCCGCCGATGCCGCCTGCGGCCCCGCCGATGCCCACCACTGAACCGACCGCCCGTTTCGGGAACATATCCGAGCTCAGTGTGAAAATGTTGGCTGACCATCCCTGGTGCGCTCCGCAGGCCAGCCCGATCAGAAGGATCGCCGTCCAGATGTGCGTGGTCCCGGCCGCAAAAATCACCGGCACTACGCACAGCGCGCACATGAGCATCGCGGTTTTCCGGCTCGCATTTATTGACAGCCCGCGCTTGATGAAGAATGAGGATAACCATCCGCCGCCTATTGAGCCGACGCTGGCCATGGTGTAAATGACCACCAGCGGCACTCCCATGGCTTTGATATCAATGCCGAATTTCTTGTTCAGAAACCCGGGCACCCAGAACAGCCATACCCACCATATGGGATCGGTCATGCATTTGCCTATGGTAAAAGCCCATGTCTGTTTGTGCCTGAACAGGGGCAGCCACGGGGTTTTTTCTGCTTTTTCTTCCGGTTCGCTTTGGATAAACGCCAGCTCTTCTTTTGAAAGCTGCGGATGTTCTTCGGGGCGTTTATAAATAATAAACCATAAAATGAGCCATAGAAAACCAAGCGCTCCGGTCAAAATGAACGCCCAGCGCCACGATCCGAGCGTGGAAAGAATCCAGGCTACGGCGAACGGCGTTACGAAGGCCCCCACATTGGTGCCGGAATTGAAAATGCCGGTTGCCAGGGCCCGCTGCCGTTTAGGAAACCATTCGGCAACCGTTTTTATGGAAGCGGGGAAATTGGCAGCTTCACCCAGTCCCAGCAGCACCCGCCAGACGATAAAGGAGAGTACCGCACCGGAAATTGCATGCCCCATTGCGGCCAGGCTCCAGAAGACAATTGCAATTGCAAATCCTTTGCGTATGCCGATCCTGTCAATGACCGCTCCTGCGACGATCATCATCGCCGCGTAGGCGAGCTGGAAAAAGGAAATAACCCGGCCGTATTCCAGTTCCGACCAGCCGGGCCAGTGGACGATCATCGGCTTGAGGATGCTGATCACCTGGCGGTCGATGTAATTGATGGTGGTGGCAAAAAACAGCAGTCCACAGATGACCCACCGGAAATTGCCGATAATCGCCTTTCTTTCCATCATTGCAGCCGTCCTTTCTCTTGTGTTAAAAACGGTCCTTCCATGCCCAGAGGCCGATCGCCGGATTGGAAATAAAGAACAGCTCCTCGCCGTCGGGAAGAACATTGTACCCTTCAGAAAGCTTTTTCGGATTGTACCGCTTGAGCATGGCATTGATCGACGCATATTCAAATCCGGCTTTTTCGACCTCTCCCCCGGCAATCCCGCCGGGACAGTAGGTAATACGGAAGCGGCCTTCGGACGAACCGTGGATCAGGTGGGCAGCAGCGCTCAGGTTGTTCCTGATGGTTTCGCTTTTGTCAACAGCGGCGAGGGTTGCCGGCGTGCCGTGGTACCCGAATGCACGGATGAGGCGGTCGATCTCGCCGTCTTCGCCGAATTTTTCCACCCCGGGCGCCAGGACGATGAGCCGGCCGTTGTCGGCCATGGCCATGCGTGTGCGGTAAATGCTTTTATTGCCCAGCCAGAAACTCCTGTATTCCACCGGATCGAGGTACACGACGACCCGGTGCAGCGGTTTTTCGAGCAGCGAAATATTGACGCGATACGATAACGCGGCCGCGCGGTCGAAGCACTCCCGGTCGTCCCCGATAAAAAGCCCGCGGGGCCGCATCGCGCCGCCCGCGTCCCGGTCCATGACCGTCAGCGCATAGACAATCGGGAGATTGTGCAGAAAATTCCTGGTAACATAATCGAACACGGCGCGGACCGGCGTCGCGGCGCGACCCATGATCCGTTCCATGCCGTACGCCGCGCCGAGAAAATGGCTCTTATTGATATTTTCGGCGCCGCCCAGCCCGACGAAAAGATTCTTGCTTTGACCGGCAAAACCGGCGACTTCATGCGGCACCACCTGGCCGATGGAGAGAATGCAGTCATAGTCAGGCGACACGATACGTCGGTTCACCGCCACCGGGATGGAATAGGTGACCGCGCCCCGCGACACCTGGTTGACGAAATCAGCGGGAATTTCTCCGAGGTTGACGCAGTCGGACCGCCACGCGTGCGCATGAAAAAGCGTTTTCGGGAGATCCCCGAACATCAGGGCGATCTCCTGTCCGGTCATGGGAGCATGGGTGCCGAGCGCCGGCAGCACCGCCTTCACTGCGGCGGGGTCATGCTCGTAGACGTACCGCGTGAGCGGGCCGGCGCCCGAATGGAGCCGAGTGATGTCGGGCGGCACGATGAGGATCTTTTTCCGGCCGCCCATTTTGTCTAGCGCGGCATGCATTCCCTGCCGCATCTGGTCGTCGGATAAAAAGCCGGTCGGTGAACTGCTTTCCCACAGGATCATGGTGACGTTGCCTTTATAAGGGTTCCGGCCGGAACTACCGCTGGATCCGGGCTGACCCGCCCTTGGCAAACGAACGGACCTGTTCGACCGTGGCCATCGTCGTGTCGCCGGGGAAGGTGGTGAGGAGCGCCCCGTGCGCCCATCCGAGCTTCACGGACTCTTCGGGCGGTTCGCCGGTCAGCAACCCGTAGAAGAATCCGCTGGCAAAACCATCGCCGCCGCCCACTCGGTCGAACACTTCGAGCTCGCAGGTCGGCGCGCTGTAGGTTGCTCCGCTTATCCATGCCACGGCGCTCCAGCGGTGCCTGTTCGTTGATACCACTTCCCGCAGGGTCGTGGCCACGACCTTCACCTGCGGGTGCCGGTTCACCACCTTGCCGATCATGCCGAAAAAGGCCGACGGATCGAGCTTGGACTTTGCGGCAACTTCGGGACCCGGGATTCCGAGCCCTTTCTGCAGGTCCTCCTCGTTGCCGACCAGCACATCCACGTTTTCAACGATGCGGTTGACGACCTCCGCGGCCTTCTTTTCGCCGCCCCAGATGCTCCACAGTTTTTCCCGGAAGTTCAGATCGAAGCTCGTGACCGCCCCTGCCTTTTTTGCCGCCTTCATTCCCTCGATGATCAGCTCGCCGGTGGTGGCGGAAAGCGAGGCGAAGATGCCGCCGCTGTGGAACCAGCGGACGCCCCCTGCGAAGACCGAATTCCAGTCAAAATCGCCGGGTTTCAACTGCGCCGCCGCTTCGTTCGACCGGTTGTAGAACACCACCGGCGCCCGGACGCCCCATCCCCGGTCGCTGTACACGGTCGCCATGTTCGGGCCGTTGACGCCGTTGTGCTTGAACCGCTTGTAAAAGGGACGCACCCCCATCGCCCTCACCCTTTCGGCGATCAGGTCGCCGATCGGATACTCCGCCATGGCCGTCGCGATCCCGGTGTTCATGCGAAAGCAGTCCGCAAGGTTGGCCGCCACGTTGAACTCACCGCCGCTCACGTGGATGCGGCACTCCGTAGCTTTGCGGAACGGTATGGTACCGGGATCGAGCCGGTGGACCAGCGCTCCGAGACTGACAAAATCCAACGCGCCATCAGAACGGATATTCAGACTCTCTTTCATCGGTTGCTCCCTGTCTATAGGTAAAGGTGGCAGATGCAGCGTATCATCATATCGGGATTTTATTCGTCCCACTTCGTGTGGAACACCCCTTCCCGGTCGGTTCTGCGGTAGGTGTGCGCGCCGAAAAAGTCGCGCTGCCCCTGGAGGAGATTCGCCGGCAGACGGTCACGCCGGCATGCATCGTAGTAGGAGAGCGATGCGCCCGTGGCCAGGACCGGGATACCGTAACGGACCGCGGTTTCCACGGCACGGTGCCATGCCGGCTGCAGCTCGTTCAGCTTGTCCGCGAAGTACTGGTCGAGCATCATGTTGGCCGGCGCCGGCGTCCGCGCGAACGCCTCGCGGATCGGTGCGAGCATGCGCGAGCGGATGATGCATCCGCCGCGCCACAGGGAGGCGATTTCATCGAGCTTGAGCGCGTACTGATATTCCGCCGAGGCCGCACTGAGAAGCGCCATGCCCTGGGCGTAGCTGGTGATGATGGACGCGTGGAGGGCGTCGCGAACGTCATTGACAAAGGACGAAACTATTCCCGCGGCAGCGGCCGGGCCGCGGAGAATACCCGCCGCTTTCATCCGCTGGTCCTTGAGGCTCGAAAGCATCCGCATTTCGACCGCCGCATTGATGGTCGGGATGGGAACTCCGAGGTCGAAGGCGTTCTGGCTGGTCCACTTGCCCGTTCCCTTCTGCTCTGCGGTGTCGAGGATCAGGTCAACGAGCGGCTTGCCGGTTTCCGGGTCGAGCTTCGAAAGCACTTTGGCAGTGATTTCGAAAAGGTAGGAGTCGAGGTCGCCCTTATTCCACTCGCGGAAAAAGGCCGCGATCTCCGGCGCGGTCGCCTTGAGGCCCGTCCTGAGCACATCGTACGCCTCGCCGATCAGCTGCATGATGGCATACTCGATGCCGTTGTGAACCATCTTCACATAGTGCCCTGCGCCCCGGGGGCCGATGTACGCGCAGCACGGGTCATCCTTGACATACGCTGCGATTTTGGTAAGGACCGGGGCGAGGGCGTCATACGCCTCCCGCGCTCCGCCGGGCATGATGGCCGGTCCCTTGAGCGCCCCTTCTTCACCGCCGGAAACACCCGAGCCGACGAAGTGGATGCCGTCCTTTTCGAGAAGCGCGCTCCGCCGTTCGGTGTCCTTGAAGAACGAGTTGCCGCCGTCAAGGACGATATCGCCCTTTTCAAGATGGGGTTTGAGATGGTCGATGACGTCATCGACCGGTTTCCCGGCGTTCACGAGGAGAATTATGCGGCGGGGCCGTTCCAGCCGCTCTGCGAATTCCCCGACGTTCCCGGCGCCGGAGATCCGTTTTCCTTTTGCTTTTCCGGCAAGAAAATCCGCTACCTTTCCTTCCGCCCGGTCATACACGGCGACCGAAAAGCCGTTCCGCTCGATGTTCAGGGTGAGGTTCTGGCCCATAACACCGATACCGACCAAACCGATGTTCATGCGATCCATGTGAGTGTCCTTTGTGTAAGAGTGTCCGTTCATCATCCGTACTTAATTGGCAGTTTATATGCCTGATCCGGGAATATATCAGACTCCCGAATAAGCGCTGAATCCGCCGTCAATCGGGAGCACGACGCCGGTGACGAATTTCGACAGATCAGAAATGAGGTACAGCACCGCGCCCTGCAGCTCATCGGGCGTCCCGAAGCGGTTCATGGGCGTTGCTTCAAGGATCTTCTTTCCGCGCGCCGTCAATCCGCCGCTCGCCTGATCGTAGAGCAGGAAGCGGTTCTGTTCGGTCAGGAAAAAGCCCGGCGCAATGGCATTGACGCGGACGTTCCGGCGCGCGCAGTGGACCGCGAGCCAGGCGGTAAAATTGTTCACCGATGCCTTGGCGGCCGAATAGGCGGGGATCCTCGTGAGCGGCCTGAACGAGTTCATTGAGGAAATGTT
>CAISVC010000316.1 GCA_903888815.1 uncultured Fibrobacterota bacterium | reverse complement strand
CGACGAATGGCGAGGTATCAGAGAAGTTTTTGCTTGCTGGAGCGGCACCATGACCGGCTATGAGAAGCCTGACCAAAAGCTTGGAAAAACGATTGAGTACGTTGATTCTGAAACCGGCGTCAGATATATTTTCCCGGTTCCTGAAGAGCACCAAGGAAAGAAAAACGTCGTACTAATTACCGAACATCCGAACTTCACACTTGAAACCGACGGAAAAACAAGGATTGTGCAAGCAAAAGAAGTTGGGATGGTTTCCGAATTTCCCGTTGCTTCGGAAAACTGGTATCTCGGTGATCAGAAATATGATATTCCAACCGGAAAGAAAGTCGATGGTAATAACGAAGCTGCCAGATACCTTTGGAGAATCGATAAACGAGTGGGCCTTGTTGCCCGCGGCTACGACGGCAACTGGGACGGCGGCGACAGGCGGAGCGGCGGCCTCGACGACAGGCCTTCCGAGGCTCTTGGGGTGGCTATAGAAGCCGCCTCTGGCGGCGCGCCGAAAAAATTGCAGGTTGAAACTGCGGATAACGGTATCGCAATTAAAGGCGTAACGCTTGAAGAGTTCAGAACATTGCTCGGAAATGCAAATGCAGATGTGCAAGGCATTTTGGAAACGGTTCGCTCTGAGAAGCTTACGGCAGTACGGCAGCTTCTCCAGGCGTTAGAGATAAAAGGCTAAACTTTCTTCTTTTTATCCTAGGTTGCAAGCCCTAGGCCACACACTCGTCTGCAGCACCGGAAACCTTTTGGTATGCTGGACATGAAATTCAATCGTGACACTGAGTAAGTTAAACCAACTGAAATCGTGAAACGATGGTGCTGGCGCATCTGCGCCATTTGAGCAGATGGGTTACCTCGGGGCCTTGTTGCCCGCGACTACAACAACAACTGGAACGACAACAACAGGCGGAACGTCAACCTCAACAACAGGCCTTCCGAGGCTCTTGGAATGACCTGGGCTTGCATCTTAGACTTGCTTCTTTTCTTCTCTGGGATTCTATGAAAACCTACAAGAGATTATACTCGCAGCTTTGCACGTATGATAATCTTGAGCTTGCTTTCAAGAAGGCCAGAAAGAGAAAAACAACGAAAGGGTACGTCATTGAATTTGAATCATGCCTTGAGAGCAACCTGATGCAACTGAAAAAGGAACTTGAAACATTCTCTTATCGCCCTGCGCCTTTGACATTGTTCACAATAAGAGACCCGAAAACACGGAAAATAAGCGCATCTCATTTTCGAGATCGTGTCGTCCATCATGCTTTGTGTAACATCATAGAGCCTATCTTCGAGAGAAATTTTATCTACGACTCATTCGCCAACCGGAAAGGCAAGGGAACCCATGCAGCCATCCTCCGCTTTGAGGCCTTCATACGCAAGGTAACCCAAAACGGAAGACTGTCAACTGAAAACCGAAACACGTCCGCCCCCCCCAAGATTCTGACGGAAATGACGTTATCGGCTATGTGCTGAAAGCCGACATAAGGCATTATTTCGATAGCGTTGACCATCAAATCCTGCTGGGCATAATCCGGCGCAGAATAAGGGATCCTCACGTTTTATGGCTGATAAAGCTCATTCTGGAGCACCACAAAACTATTGTACCTGAGAAGGGAATGCCACTGGGCAACCTGACCTCGCAGTTCTTCGCGAATGTATACTTGGACGAGCTTGACCAGTTCGTCAAGCATACGCTGAAAGCGAGATTCTACATACGCTACGTGGATG
>CAISVC010000315.1 GCA_903888815.1 uncultured Fibrobacterota bacterium | reverse complement strand
GGTTTTTTCATCGGGTCGATGTTCTCGTACCGTATCCAGTTGATGATGACGTTATGTTTTGATTCGTAAATCTTCTCCCCCATGTTCACCGTCCTCTTGAATTGACAAAACACGGTGTACCGGGGATCGTTCGCCACCGTTACGCGCGGCGGCGTCACCCAATCATACGTTGAAGTAGCGAGGGATTGTTTCACGTTCTTTACGTAGCCGTTGTTGAAAAACTCTTCGGTAATTCCCATTTTCTGCACCAGCGTCGGGTGCATGTGCGATACCGCGAGCTTCCGGGCCGCTTCAATCTCCGTATGGTTCGAGTTATAATACGCTTCGCAGAATTCCTTCGAATAATAGATGAGGTTCATCTTCATCAAGTCTGCGGTGTACTGTTGCGTCACGGTCCCGTACGACTTACCGGTCGAAGAGTCGATCACGGCGATATTTTGCGGCTTTTTAAAAGAAACCATGAGCGCTAGGCACAGTAAAACACAGACCGCGAACATCAACAGCAATCCTAGCTGAGACAGATAGATCGTCCGGGTCTGCCTTGCGAGGTGATGCATGTCCGCCCTTTCGGGCCTGTCAAGATTATTTTTTGTCATTTTCCACTATCTCCTTTATGCTTATACTGACGGCTTTGTCGGCTGGCTACCTTTCATTCCTCCTTGCGCACCTCCTGTTGCATTTTGTTGGTTTGATGGTATCGATGACTGTTGCTGTTCCGATCCCTGGCCGGCGCTTCCTCTGCCGCTCTCGTTTCCGCTCCGCGATTTCGACGGCGCGTTTCCTCTCAATACTCTCTGAATATCTGCGCCTTTCCCCGACACGCTGTCTCCGTGTGAAGACATTCCTTTCCCCATCGACGCCATCTTCCCGCCTTCGGCGCCGTATTTCTGGAGCATGGACCCGGCCGCGGCCATTGCCCCACCGTATATCACCATGGCCGATCCGGCAGCTGCCCCGGCCCCTTGCGGGGTAGCAGCTGCGCCTATCTGTGAATTACCTGAGAATATGTACGCGGTCAGCGGGTAAATTGAACAGAAGAAAATGATGCTTAAAATTCCATAAACCGCCACCAGAATGATGTTGTTTGCGGCTGATCCGACGCTCAGGTTGTCCGCCAACCCGGCAGCCTGGGCCACAAGAAATGCTATGGAGCCGAAGACCCCTATGAAGTTTACCTGCAAAAACAGATTAAGCCAGTTTTTTGCAACATGCGTCGTCAGGTCGCAGAACGCAAACGCAAGACATAGCGGTCCGGTGTAATAGGCGAAAAGCCATAGATACGGCTGTAGTTGGGTTATAATAAAAACGCAGACGCCGGCGATTATAAATATTAATGACGATAAAATATTCGTCACCAAAGATGTTGCAAAAGACGCCGACAATATGTCCCACGGCTTCATCTGGGCCTGGGCGCTCCCCTGAAACATTTTTTGCCAACTATCGACGAAATTTTTAATATAATCCCCTGAGATAGCGCTTGCGATCCCATCCGTCATTCCGGTAATCGTGGTCTTAAAAAGAAGATTGTACACCGGCCCTGAAATAATCGCGCACAGTATTAATGTCCGGAAAACCAGGGGACCGAGATTTTCCCAGATATTCCCTCCGGATTTTGAGATATTCAAAACCATTATCACCAGCTGGATGATAAACATGAGCGCGGCGATTGAAAAGGCAATCTGGACCATTGTCCCGATCTGATTATTACTTGACCCGAGTTTATCCAAAAGCGAGGTCGCGTGCCATATCTTACCACCGAAAGTATTCTGGACTAAATCCACTACCGCCTGATCAAATGCCATAAAATCAGCTCCTTTTCTTTTTTAACACGATCATACATACTTCGTAAACGCTGTGCTGATCGAATATCCCGCAGCACAACTTCACAAGCCCGATTACCCTTACCGGCATGTTGAAAAAACTTACCCCGAAAAGTCCCGCATGGAATATGAGCACGAATTGCATAAAAAGAATCATCATTAAAACCTGAATAATAAGCGTCAGCATGCTGCCGACGATTATATCCTGCCGTATTCCCGTTACAAGCGGGGATTGATTAATAATTAAAACCGAAATACCCGAAATGACCGGAAACATCATCGCCGCGAAAACAAACAGAAGCCAGTTGTGTATCGGCCTTTTGATAAAGAAGAAAAACCCCGCCACGACGGGCCCTATCGCTATCGCTATAAGCATGAAAAACATTCCTACGGAAGCGAAAATGTAGTACGTCACTATCATGAGATAAATGCATGCGCTCACCAGAAACGCCAGAACATTTGCGGCCATTGCCTTTATGTTAAAAATGTCAAAGCCATACTTCCCGCTTTCCGCAATCGTATCTATCAATTGACGCATTTGCGATTTAAACGCCGTCATTTCTGCGGCGAAGATATTCTGGGCGAACAGGTTGTATAGGTTCATCATGATTTTCGCAAACCATCCATACCCGCCGGTGGTCCCGAAAATCGCCAAGAAAACAACCAGCAGAACCGCGTCCTTTACAATGTTCCTTTTCAAATCTTCTGCCTGGTTGCTGACGACCTTTTGCACCAGATACAGTATGAACATAAGCATGATTATGAACCGGCCTGCCTGGCATAACAAGGTGATAACACCCCCAAGCCGGCTCAAGAGCTGGTCGGGATTCATCACGATTATGCTCTCGAATTTTGACAAATGATTAAGTAAATCCGCTGCGTTCAATTATTGCCTCTTCATTTGTTCGTCGAGCGTTTCAAGCTGTTGCCCGTTACTGATCGCTTTCAGCGTGTTCCCCATGCTCTCGGATTGCATTGCCACGACCTCAACGTCGTTGAGATACATGCGCGCAAGGTCCGCCTGCATCGTTGCCATTAATTGCTGCAACTGCGTCGTCTGAGTGGCTATCGCCTGCCTCTTCTGGGCGATAAGCGAAGCGAGTTCCCTTGCGTCCTCGTACGTCTGTTTCCCATCGGATAATGTTTCTTCGATCTTTTTAAAATCAGCCTGTTCATTCGACATCGACGGATCAATTGAGGAATTCCCGTGGCTTTGCCCGACTATCGTTCCGCACGCTTCTATTGCCTCCCCAGCCCTCTGCATCGCTGCGGACGGAATCTGCCGATACCGGTGGATCGGCACCGTCAACTGCGCGGCGGTCGCCTTTATTCCGAGGTCCGTCTTCGTCATTTCCTGGCGCATCCCGTCATCCAAGAAAAGACTTATGAAGGTCTTCCGGTTGTCCTGTGAAAGGTCGCGGGTCATGTAATAGACCATTCCCACCACATAATCCCGCGAATCGGACAATTGCTGTTCGAGCTTCCGCTCCCATTTCCGGTCAATGTCGATTAAATCTTCGGGCTTGAATTCTTTAAACACCTGAACGGTGTTGTTCGCCATCTTTTTTAATCCCTTGCCGAACGCTATAAGCGTCGGCTCGGTTGTTCTCCACATATTTATGCGATCACTCGCTTTATCGAGAATATTCGATACTTTTGCGGTGACGGAATCCATTATCTTCATAAACGACTGCTTTGAATTTTTGTATACGACCACGGTTGAAGTCACCGAATTCAGCGCCTTTTCCTTTAGATTCACGTTTTTCAGGTTCTTCGCCGCATCGACCGTTTGTTTGGCCCCGGAAGCTATCGCTTGGGCCTTATTAAAGGCATCAAGCGCTTTTTCCGCCTGTTCGACGGAGGTTATCATGTCGGACACCTTGGATGATGTTTTGTCGCCATCATCGACCGTCTGTTGATCCCCGGTCGGCCCGGTCTGCGGCAGGACAATCGTGCATAAAAACATTATCGCAACGGGGATCACTGTTCTCTTTTTCATTGGTTTACTTCATCCCCTGTTTTGCGAGCACCAGAGCGTCGGAGAATGATTCCAACTGACAAAGAAGGGCCTCTTTGCTCTCCAATTGGTTCGCATAAGCCTTTGCTTTAGCCAACAGAAAAAAGGCGCTTGTTTTGACCGCGTCGGCAATCCGGGCGTTTTCCTGAAGCGTCAATATCATCGAATTCTTC
>CAISVC010000314.1 GCA_903888815.1 uncultured Fibrobacterota bacterium | reverse complement strand
GCAGGAATTCCCGCTGCCACTCCCCTGCTTTCACCGTATACTTCGCGGGGAGGTAAACGAGAAACGTCTGCTGCAGCGCGCCGCGCTGTACCGATGCGCTTGTTAATTTAATCCTGCTTGCGTCGTCGGTCGGGTCAAGCGTGAAATCGATGCTCTTTTTTTCCACCCTGACACGCAGGTCGCGCTTTATCTCGCCGGCATTCACCGGCTGGGCGAACCGCAGGTACCCTTCGAATTTCGCCAGGTCCTTGCCCGACATATCGGGCACGAAATCCCCGTCGACGCCGAGGATTTCCTGCTCGGCGGCCTTGAAAGAGAATTCATAATCATTCACCTGTTTCTGCGCCCCTAAAGCGACTTTACCTCTGAAAATACCCTTATACTTCTGGCCCGGCTTGAGCGGCTTCGTCGGAGTAAACCTGACGGCAGCCGTGGAAAGCCACTGAGCGCGGCCGTCAATGGCCGGTTCGAATTCAAACGGGGATTTGTCCAGCACTCCGCTTACCTGATGCTGCGGTACCACGGAGGTATTGAACTCCAGGTCAATAGTCGCCATAACCGAAACGATTTCAGCCGGTCTTGCGACAACAGCGCTCGAAAGGTCAAGCTTCTGAGCCAGCCGGGCCGCAACGGTCGCCGGAACTTTTTCCTTACGTCCGCACATGCAGCAAAGTATAATGATTGTTACTGTTGTGAAAAAAACGGCGCTCTTCGGGTTGTGCATATAAGCGTCCTTGTGCGGGGGTGGGGATGATTTATGTGAACATGTTAAGCGTGAATAAAATAGTTATAACGCATTTAATAAGCCACTATTCAGGCATCACTCTTTTTCTTGCCTATAATGAAAACCGTGAGCTAAATTAACGTTACCGTAGCGGAATCGCTATTGCCTCTGAATGCGGTACCCGAATAAGGGTTACCGCATTTTCTATAATGACGAAGATACATTTTAGTATCAGGAAAGGAATCTCTGCCTATGCCTCGCCGTGACGACATCAAAAAAGTCATGATTATCGGTTCAGGGCCGATCATTATCGGTCAAGCCTGCGAGTTCGACTATTCCGGGACCCAGGCCTGCAAGGCGCTGCGGAGCCTCGGATACAAAATCGTGCTGGTCAACTCCAACCCCGCCACCATCATGACCGATCCTGGCATGGCCGACGTCACCTATATCGAACCGCTCAATGTCAAAAGGATGGAAGAGATCATTGCCAAGGAACGGCCGGACGCCCTGCTCCCCAACCTCGGAGGTCAGTCCGGACTCAACCTTTCCTCGGAACTGCATAAAAACGGCGTGCTTGAAAAATACGGCGTCAGGGTTATCGGCGTAAATGTTGATGCCATCGAACGCGGCGAAGACCGCAAAGCGTTCAAAGAAACCATGAAAAAACTCGGCATCGACCTTCCGCGCAGCGAACTGGCATATACGGTCGAGGAAGCTGAAAAAATCGCGGTTGATCTCGGCTACCCGGTAGTTGTCCGGCCGGCCTACACCATGGGCGGCACGGGCGGCGGACTGGTGTATAATGTTGAAGAACTCAGGACAATCGCGAACCGCGGTCTTACCGCCAGCCTGATCGGCCAGGTACTTATCGAAGAAGCCGTGGTCGGGTGGGAAGAGCTTGAGCTCGAAGTGGTGCGCGACGCTAAAAACCAGATGATCACCGTCTGTTTTATAGAAAACATCGATGCAATGGGCGTTCATACCGGAGATTCCTTCTGTTCTGCGCCGATGCTGACGATCGATGAGAAGCTCCAGAAAAAGCTGCAGAAATGGTCATACGACATTGTCGAAGCCATCGGCGTCATCGGCGGCACCAACATCCAGTTCGCCCATGACCCCACAACCGGCCGCGTTGTGATTATCGAGATCAACCCGCGCACATCGCGCTCGTCCGCACTCGCTTCCAAGGCCACCGGCTTCCCCATCGCGCTTGTTTCGGCCAAGCTTGCCGGCGGCCTGACCCTCGATGAGATTCCCTACTGGCGCGAAGGGACTCTTGACAAATACACCCCGTGGGGCGACTATGTGGTCATCAAGTTCGCTCGCTGGGCGTTTGAAAAATTCAAGGGCTCGCAGGACAAACTCGGCACCCAGATGAAGGCGGTCGGCGAAGTCATGAGCATCGGCAAAAATTACAAGGAGGCGTACCAGAAAGCCATCCGTTCGCTCGAAAACGGCCGCTACGGACTCGGTTTTGCCAAAGACTTCAACCGGAGGACGCTGCCTGAACTCATGGCAATGCTCCGCGAGCCTTCAAGCGAGCGCCAGTTCATCATGTATGAGGCGATCCGCAAAGGCGCTCCTCTCGAAGAGCTTTACAATCTCACCTACATTAAAATATGGTTTCTGCAGCAGATGAAGGAACTTGTTGAGCTTGAGGAAAAAATTCTCGAATACAAAGGACGCGAACTGCCCGACGAACTGCTCGTAAAAGCCAAAAAAGACGGCTTTGCCGACAAATACCTCGCAAAACTTCTCGGCGTTTCGGAACGGAGAATCAGGGAGCGGCGCAAGGCGCTCGGCGTGGTTGAGGCCTGGCACGCGGTGCCGGTCAGCGGAGCGGAAAACGCCGCCTACTACTATTCCACCTACAACGCTGCAGATAAAGTACCGGTATCCAACCGCCGGAAGGTGATGATTCTCGGCGGCGGACCGAACCGCATCGGCCAGGGCATTGAGTTCGACTACTGCTGCGTCCACGCGGCGTTTGCCCTGCGCAACCTCGGGTTCGAGACCATCATGGTCAACTGCAACCCCGAAACGGTCTCGACCGACTACGATACCTCGGACAAGCTCTACTTTGAGCCGCTGACGGTAGAAGATGTGCTCTCAATTTACGAAAAGGAAAAACCCGAAGGCGTGATCGTCCAGTTCGGCGGCCAGACTCCTCTGAACATCGCTGCCGAACTCGCCGAAGCCGGCGTCAGGGTTCTCGGAACAAGCGTCGACACGATCAATCTTGCCGAAGACCGGGACCTGTTCCGTAAAATGATGGAGCGAATGGGCATCCCCATGCCCGAATCAGGCATGGCATCAAACCTCACCGAAGCGCTTGAAGTGGCGGGCCGCATCGGCTATCCGCTCATGGTACGTCCGTCGTTCGTGCTCGGCGGACGCGGCATGGAGGTCGTCCACGACGAGGAGATGCTGCGCGAATACGTGGCCAAGGCGGTCGATGTGACGCCGGAGCGGCCCATCCTGATCGACCGTTTTCTGGTCAATGCCCTCGAGTGCGAGGCTGATGCGCTTGCCGACGGCACCGACGCCTTTGTTCCTGCGGTCATGGAGCATATCGAGTTAGCCGGCATCCATTCGGGCGACAGCGCGTGCGTTATCCCCCCAGTTTCCATTCCGCAGAAACATCTGGATACCATTTACGAATACACTAAACGCATTGCGCGCGAACTCCACGTGGTCGGGCTCATGAACATGCAGTATGCGATTGAGAAAGACAAAGTGTATGTTCTTGAAGCAAACCCGCGCGCATCGCGCACGGTCCCATTGGTCTCCAAGGTATGCAATATCCAGATGGCCCGTATAGCCACCGAGCTCATGATGAATAAAAAACTTGCCAACCTCAGGCTCAAAGCTAAAAAGGTCCCGCATTTCGGCGTCAAGGAATCGGTATTTCCTTTTGATAAAATGCCGGAAGTCGATCCGATCCTCGGTCCTGAGATGCGTTCGACAGGCGAAGTGCTGGGAATGGACAAAACGTTCGGCCTCGCCTATTACAAGTCTCAGGAGGCCGCCCAGCAGACGCTGCCGCGCGACGGTACGGTGCTCATCAGCGTCACCACGCGCGACCGGCCCGCAGTGCTCGAAGTTGCAAAAGGTTTTGCCACTCTCGGCTTCAGGATCAAGGCCACCGAAGGTACGCATGCCTTTCTTTCGCAGAGCGGCATCGCCGCAGAATATATTAAAAAGCTTCACGAAGGCAGGCCTAACATCGAGGATGCGATTAAAAACAAGGAGATCAACCTGGTAATCAACACGCCGATAGGCAAAAAGAGCCAGTACGACGATTCGTATATCCGCAAAGCGGCAATCAAATACAAGGTGCCGTATATTACCACACTTGCCGCCGCGCTTGCAGCGGTCAAGGGCATTGCGGACTTGAAAAAGGGCGCAACGACCGTCAGGTCGCTGCAGAGCTACCATAAGGACATCATTTAGTTCCGAGAAGAGGAGGTTTTCATGCGATTATTGGTCAGCGTTCTTCTGTTTATCAGTACGGCTGCAGTGGCGGCTGATATCACTTTCAGCGGCGACGCGCAGTACCGCTTCCGCTATGAACGGGAGGCACTCAAAACGACCGTTGATTCGGTCAGGTACGATCTCACCCACCGTTACTCCTGGTCGCTCAAGGCAAACGTCAAGGCAAAGGAAAATCTTGAGTTCGGTATGAAGCTCTCCAATCCTTCCGGCGCGTCAACTGATCCGGTCGTACAGAATGACTCGTTTCCAAATGCAAAAAATGCCGCTCAGATCGTTTTAAGAGAGTTCTATTTTCACTGGACAATAAACCGGGTATCTTTATGGGGAGTCCGCATTCCGGTACCCGGAACGACGGTGCTTGAACTTGCCGCTTATGAAAGCAAAAAATATGTCAATGCCGGTACCGATCCGTGGCTGACGCTCACCGACAATGCTCTGAACGGACTCTGCATCAGCGTTTCGGCGCTTGAAAATGACCGCATCAATCTTCGCCCTGCGCTCCTTACCGCTGTGGCGTTTGATACGGGAACATCACTAGTTAAACCCGCCGAAAGAAAGAAGCTTGACCAGTGGAAATTCATGCTTTCGCTGCCGATAGGCCTTTTGAAAGATGCGCTTATCATTGCCCCCATGGGTTACCTTCGTACCACTATCGCGCAATCCTCTGACGGCAGCACATCGAATAATTCCGCCGCGGCAGGGCTCGATGCCAAGGCAGTTGTAAATAAAGCGGTGACGCTTACCGCCGGTTTTGCCGTTGGCGGGTATAAAAACGACGCGCAGTCAGCCGATACCACCATAGCCCAGGTACAGCCTTCGGGCGCCCTGGCAAAAATTTGCGCTATCGTAAAACCGGGATTCGGCACCTTGAACGCCGGATTGACTTTCGGCCAGTGGAAAGATGCCCTGTCGGCTCCTGACAGAAGAAACCGGCTTATTTTCGGATCACTCAAGTACGGCATACCCGTTAAGAATCTGACCATCGAACCATGGCTCCGAGGCTGGTATTATTTCGACAATCAGACCGATGTGACGAAACTTAAAATTCGAAGCGAACTCAGCCTTATCGGTTCCTTTTAAAAAAGGGAAACAATGAAACGACTTTTTACTGTCTTTACCGTTTTGCGTCTTATTACGCATGCGTCCGTCATTTCCCCGGTCTCCTTGACGGTGAATCCTGCGCAGCGTAAATTACTCCCGCAGGAAGATCGTTCTCCATAGCTGAAAAAAAAGAACACTCCGATAAAGCTAAAAGATGGATACTATCATTTTTCGGAAAGAATTGCCATCAATCAAAACCATCGTGGTTAAAACCGGGTCGCGCATCCTCGCATCAGAGGGCAGCGACGACCGGATCGAACGTCTGACCGACGATCTGGCCGCGTTGCACGAAAGCGGCATACGCGTCGTTCTCGTCTCATCCGGAGCCATCGTCCACGGCATACAGGCCATGGGCATGACTGCCCGTCCCGCTACGATCCCTGTACAACAGGCGTGCGCAAGTGTTGGACAGAATCGCCTCATGAGCCGTTACCAGTCGTTTTTTGAAAAACACGGGATTATAATCGGCCAGGTATTGCTGACATGGGACGACCTGCGCAGCAAGAAACGTTACCTCAACCTGCGCAATACCATGTTCGCCCTGCTTGACAGCAAAATCATACCGATCGTGAACGAGAACGACTCCGTAGGCGTGGAAGAGATAAAATTCGGCACGAACGATATTCTCGCCGCTCAGATCGCCATGCTGGTGCAGGCGGAGGTATTGGTCAACATTACCGATGTGGGAGGGCTTTTTGACCGGAACCCCGCCCACGATCCGTCCGCGAAGCACATTCCGATCGTCTCAGAGATAACCGCAGCAGTACAGAAAATGGCTATGGACAGGAAAAACGATATCAGTGTCGGAGGAATGGGCTCCAAACTGAGGGCGGCCGAAATGGTAACCCGCGCCGGTATTTTTTATTTCATCGGCGATGGTTATCACCATAGGCTTCTTGACATATTATCCAAGGAGACCTGCGCAACTATTTTTCTGCCGACCCGGCAGAAAATGTCCTCACGGCACCGCTGGATAGCTTTCTCCGGAAATCCCCAGGGAGCACTGGTTGTGGACGATGGCGCACAGAAAGCGCTGCGTGAAAAAGGGAAAAGCCTTCTGCCTGCCGGTATAAAAAACGTAACAGGGTCGTTCAAAGCCGGCGACAACGTGGAAAT
>CAISVC010000313.1 GCA_903888815.1 uncultured Fibrobacterota bacterium | reverse complement strand
CCGCTATCCGGCCGTTCTCAAGCACGATAATGGCGTCGCACTGCCTGACCGTCGAAATCCGGTGCGCGATGATGATCGTTGTTTTGTTTTTTATAATGGGGCGGATGTTGCTCATAATTTCCGCTTCAGTGGCCGCGTCCACGGCCGAGAGCGCATCGTCGAGAACGAGCATGCCTGCGCCGTTGCCGGCCATAAGCGCCCGGGCGATCGCGACCCGCTGCTTCTGCCCTCCCGAGAGCATGACACCGCGTTCGCCGATTCTGGTGCTGTAGCCGTTTGTAAATTTTTGAATGTCGCGGTGGATCGCCGCGAGTTTCGCCGCTTCTTCGACATCGGGCCTCAGGCCAGCCTGGACGGTTTCTTCCTGGCAGGCGATATTCGCCGCAATGGTGTCGGAAAACAGGAACGAATCCTGCGGAACGTACGCGATCGAGCGCCGCAGGCGCGAAAGCGGCAGATCGTTGATATCATGGCCGTCGATAAAGAGGCGGCCCCGCTCCACCGGATAGAGGTGAAACAGGAGCGAGGCGAGCGTGGTTTTACCTGATCCGGGCCTGCCGATGATGCCGAGCGAAGAGCCGGCCGGAATCATGAGGCTGATGCTGCGCAGCGCGTCCGGCCCGTCTTTCTCATAGCGGAAAGAGAGGTCCCTGAACTCGGTTGCGCCCCGCAGCGGCGGAAGCTGCACCGGCTCAGACGCGCCGCGCACGTCGGGTTTGGTGTCGAGCAGCTCGAGGATGCGCTTCGTGGAAGCGAGTCCGCGCTGGAACAGGTTCCACACCCAGCCGGTCGCGATCATGGGCCATACGAGCAGGTTTATGTAAAAGGTGAACGAGACGAATTCGCCGATGGTCAGATGGTTCGCCACCACTGCCCTGCCGCCGAAAAGAAGGAGCAGCGAAAACGAAAGCGATGCCAGAAAGGTTATCGAGGGGAAGATGAGGCCCCAGACCCGGGTCAGGGATAGATTCTGCCCCACGTACGCTTCGCATGCGCCGCGGAAACGGCTCTGTTCGCTCTCCTCCCGGGCAAACCCTTTGATGACGCGGATGCCGGAAAACGACTCCTGGGTATGGGCTGAAATGGCGGAAAAAGACTCCTGCACTATGGCAAAGCGCGACTCGATCATGCGCCCGGTTTTTACAAAAAGGAAAACAATAAGCGGCAGCGGCAGCGCCGTCACGAGCGTAAGCGCAGGGCTGATCGCAGTCATGAAAATGAGCGACATGACGCTCATAAACACGGCGTCGAAGAGACCGATGAGCGCCATGCCGGTGGCCATGCGGATGGCACCGATATCGTTGACAAAGAGCGCCATGAGGTCGCCGGTTCTGGCCCGGTTGAAAAACGGTGCCGAAAGCGTTTCGAGATGGCCGAACATGTCGAGCCGCATCTGTTCTTCGATCTGCCGCGACGGCTTTACGATAAAGAGCCGCCAGAGAAACCGCAGAACCACCATGCCGGCTGCCAGAAGCAGGATGATGACGCTGCCCCGTATGACAAAAGCCTGTGAATACTGCGTTGCGCCAAGCTGGTCGAGAATGCGCTGGATGATGCGCGGAATGATGAGCTGGAGCAGGTCGACCGCCACGAGCACCAGAAATCCGAGCGCCAGCGAGACCGAATGCTTTCTGAGGTGCGACAGCAGGAATCTGACTGCGCGGGCAGTGGGGATCGGAGATTCGGACATAAGAAGTGTTAAAAATACTCTATAGGAAGGAACGAAAATCATTCCGTTTTATGCGGTCTGATGTTTTTCACTTCCGGCATATCGTATATTACACTCAGTCAAACGACCCGCACCCGGATGATCCGGCGCAAGAGTTGCAAGAGACGTTCCACCGCCCCTTTTTACCTCCTGCCTGTTTCAGTCTATCAGTAGCGTGTCAATCACCATTTTCAGTAAAGGAAAACTATGAGTTTTTCACAAGTCGGACTTTCCGACGCAGTCATGCAGGGGATCTCTGCATCAGGGTACCGCAGTCCCACCGAAATCCAGCGGAAAGCGATCCCGCTTGCTCTTGCAGGCAAGGATGTTATCGGTTGCGCCCCTACCGGTACGGGCAAAACAGCGGCGTTCGTCCTGCCCATGCTCCATTGCCTGGAGCGATCGCGCGCCGGAGTAAACGGCGGACGTCTGCCGCGGGCGCTCATTTTAACGCCGACCCGGGAACTTGCCCAGCAGATAGAAGACGCTGTCCGGACCTACGGCATATATTCGAGCATTGAACCGATTTCAGTTTACGGCGGAGTT
>CAISVC010000312.1 GCA_903888815.1 uncultured Fibrobacterota bacterium | reverse complement strand
CTGCGTTTCGGCAAAAAACCGATACGCCGGCCCTATCTTATTACCAGAGCCAACTTCCTCGCGTGCCACAACTTCTCGTTTATAGAGAAATACAACATGCTTGACAACCTGCAGGAAGGCGGCGTTTTCCTGCTTACCTCGGAATTCGACGCCGGCACGGTATGGTCAAAGCTGCCGGGCCGCGTCCAGAAACAGATCATCGACAGGAAATTCAGGTTCTACGTGGTCGATGCCATCGGCATCGCGCAGGGTATCGGTCTCGGTCCGCGCATCAACACCATCATGCAGACTGCGTTCTTCAAGATTTCCAGGGTGATCGACGACAAGCTCGCCATTGATTCAATCAAATATGCGATAAAAAAGACGTATGGGAAAAAAGGCGAAGCAATCGTTGCGAAGAATATCGAGTCTATCGAAAAAGGACTTGCTGGCGTTCAGGAAGTCAAGGTACCTGCAAAACCGACCAATCCGATCGAACCGATAAAAGCGGTTCCCGATAATGCGCCTGAATTTGTGAAAACAGTGACTGCCGTAATCCTGATGCAGGAAGGCGAAACGGTGCCGGTCTCCCGGATGCCGGTCGACGGGGTTTGGCCTTCAGGAACGACCAAATACGAAAAGCGCAATATCGCAGTGCAGATCCCGGTGTGGAACCCCGCGACCTGCATCCAGTGCCACCGCTGCTCGCTTATCTGTCCCCACGGTGTGATCCGGCCCAAGGCTTATGATCCGAAATACCTTAAAAACGCGCCGCCGACTTTCAAATCCACCGACGCGAAAAGCAAGGAGCTCGCAGGCCTTAAATACACATTGCAGGTCGCTCCCGAGGATTGCACCGGCTGCGGGGTATGCGTCCAGTATTGCCCTACCAAAGGCAAGGGCGATGCGATTGTCATGAAACCCCAGACGCCTCTTCGCGAATCTGAGGCGAAAAACTGGGAGTTTTTCCTGAGCATCCCGGATACTGATCCGAAATATTTCAATTATTCCACGGTAAAGGGAAGCCAGTTCATCCGTCCCCTGTTCGAGTTCAGCGGAGCATGCGCGGGATGCGGTGAAACTCCTTATGTTAAACTGGTTTCCCAGCTCTTCGGCGACCGGGCGCTCATCACCAACGCCACCGGCTGCTCGTCGATTTACGGGGGCAACCTGCCGACTACGCCATACACCACGAGGGCGGACGGCCGCGGTCCGACCTGGAATAATTCCCTGTTCGAAGACTGCGCCGAAGGTGCCTACGGCATGAGGCTGGCTATTGACAAGTTCAACGAGTATGCGAAAGAGCTTTGCGCAAAAATCATGGCGGACGGCACGTGCAGCCCGGAACTCAAGCAGGTTCTCGGAGAAATCGTGATTGCCGATCAATCCACGCCTGAGGCCGTTGAAATGCAACGCCGGAGAATAGACTCGGCGAGATCAGGACTTGCTACCTGTTCGTGCGCATCCTGCAATGAACTGCTCACGGTCATCGATCATCTGGTGAAAAAATCGGTCTGGGCGGTCGGCGGAGACGGATGGGCATACGATATCGGCTACGGCGGGCTCGACCATGTGCTTGCCGCAGGCCGTAATGTCAACGTTCTTGTGCTTGATACCGAGGTCTATTCCAACACCGGCGGCCAGTCCTCCAAAGCAACGCCCATGGGCGCTGTTGCAAAATTCGCCGCAAGCGGCAAGCCCACTATGAAAAAAGACATGGGAATGATTGCCATGAGCTACGGGATTATTTATGTTGCAAAAGTGGCGCTCGGCGCGAATCAGGCGCAGACGGTAAAGGCTTTTATGGAGGCTGAAAATTACAACGGGCCTTCACTTATCCTCTGCTATTCGAACTGTATCAATCAGGGTTATGATATGATAAACGGCAACGAACAGCAGAAACGGGCAGTGGAATCAGGCCACTGGCCTTTGTACCGTTATAATCCCGATCTTGCGGCACAGGGTAAAAATCCGTTTCAGCTTGATTCTAAAGATCCTACGCTGCCTCTGACCGAATACGTTTATAACGAGAACCGTTACAAGATGTTACAGCGATCTAATCCAGAAGTTTCTAAGCGGCTTGTCGAGCAGGCGCAAAAGGTAATTAACGAACGGTTCAAGGCGCTCAAGCAATTGGCATCATCCGGTTCATGATTGTAGCCTTTTTTAATAATTAACGGAAAAATCTCCTTTTATACAAAAAGAGTTTTTTTGGCATTATGGCATTTTTGTTGTTATATTAACTAATAGGCAGGTGCATGAGATTGATATTTATAAACATTTTTGCGTTTTATAATTTGAATGAGTATATTATATCGTTCCATAAGTGCATGCTGCTGACCTGCAATATTTCATGGCAATTGGAGTTTAAATAGTTGTTAAATCAATGGTGGTTGAATTGGATCTTTTCTTTATATTTCCGGGCTTTGGCTATAGTGGGTCAGGCGAAAGGTGATTCATATGAGAGAAAACAATCGGGGAATCATTAGAATCAGCCGCTGGGCGGTTCTGCTGCTTTTAGCCTTTACCGTCGGGTCATCGTGGGCGCTGAGGGTCGGGAAGTTCAGCTACAAGGGCGCACCGGAAAATTACAACAACGGCATTATCAATGTTAACGATACGATGGTCGCAATGTCGGACAAAATATATGTAAAAAATCAACTCATGGGCGATTCGATCCCGGACACGCCGTCCATATTTTTCGTGATCGACCACTCACCCAGCATGTCGTATCAGAACACCTCTCCCTTGCCGGTTAACGACCAGTGGGGAAACCGCTTCAGAGTCACCTCTGCGCTGATAGACACGCTATATGCGCACTATCCTTCGGCGGAAGTCGGGTTTGCCGTTTTTGACGGGAACCTCTATTTGCGGCCGCAGGACGATACCATATTCGATACGCTGAAAAGAAACGACCCGTTGCTCTATACTTCGAGCTACACGCGCTCCAACGGTGCTTATCTGCCTCTGCTCAGGCTGAATAGGACTTACGGAAACGGGCTGACCGGAAGAGATATCATTCAATACTATCTTGAAGTCGATACAGTACCTACGCCGGTAAACCCTGCATATCAGGGAGTTCTTCAGTATACTGAATTGAAGTACAACCCGCGGTCAAGGACATCAACGAATATTACCATCGGTTTTGATGCCGCTAAAAGTGCGATGGAACTCTCTAACCATCAACCGGCAAGCCGATACGTTATCTTTCTGTCCGACGGACTGGCAAACGCTCCCAGCAATACTACGATACGGGATGCCTACATGAACGGCACCAATGTCCCGACTACATTCACCATCTTTTTTACCCCGAGCACAGCCGTGCCCGCCAATATTCAGACCATGACAAACTATATCCATAACAACGGTTATTCCACCAACAATACACGAACCAATGCCTGGCCGTTCTTTAACTCAAGTTTTTCTTCATTAATGAATTTCGTCATGACCAACGTGTATTCCGCCATCACCACCCCGCGCATCGCTCGACCGGGGAGCATCGTTATCGGCGCGGATACCGCGAGGGTCTGGGGAGCGGATTCATCGTTTACTTTCAATCATATTTTCCCGCTGATCGGGCTGACCACTCCTTTCACCTATCGTATTACCTATCAATTGATAAATCCGGCTAAAGACACTACCCGTATTGTCAACTTCAATGTCCGGATCGTTCCCGGCACGATTATGGACACTTCGCTATTTGATTTAAAATACTGGAACCGCGATCTGTCGATCCGTTCCAACACCGCCACACTTGCAACGACCGCCAATGCCACCGTGACCCCGGCGGACGAGACTATGGATTCGCTGATTGTCCGGCTCGATTGGACGGCCGGAACTGCGAATTACAGCTATACCAATGCCAAGGTGACTCTCTTCAGTGTCGTAGCTCCCCGTGACAGCGAGACCTATACACTCACCGCAGGTGCGGGATTTTTCTCTTTTAAATTTAAAAGAGCGGTCTCCGCATCGCCGGTTCGCGGCAACGGAATACTGGAACATGCCCTGCAGAACGACACAATCCTTGCGGTATTCAGAAATTCGGAAAATCCCAAACTCCCGCTTGACACGCTGCGGATCAAGTGCCCCATCCGGATCGGCCCGGGAAATATTCTGCTAACGGTTTCTGACGACACCATTCATGCCGGCGATACCGCAAACATCAGAGGGGTTGTGAGAAGCCCTGCCGGCGATGTCCTCGCATGGCTTAATCCTCTGATCAGGTGGTCACAGCGGCCTCCTGTTGCATCCGGAGACGTCGTAATCAGGATACAGGGAGACAGCACACGATTTACCGCAAAACAGGCATGGAATACCAACGGTACAAGGCGGGTGGATACAATCATTGCTGCAATAGCCAACCCGTATCGTCCGACTGATACCATTAAAGCAAGGGCGCTGATCACCATTATTCCTGATGATACGCTTCTCCGTCTCTATGTTGAACGGGCAGAGGACACTGCTCTTTCCCAGAGCGCCCTGACCGGGAGCATCGCCTATTTCCGTACAACACGGGCGCTTTCATCCATAATTATGGATTCGGCCACTACAGAGCAATATGCCTATGCGGTGGTGCGCGACCGTTTCGGCAATTTTGTCAGGCTGGCGGACGCCATCCCGGCTACGGCCTGGACGACACTGACTCCCGACTCTGTTACTGCTCGGGCAAAGGACACTAACGGCGTCAACGGCGTCGGCATCATCGACCGCGTGTTTGGTGCCATCAATGGAACCGGGATAGTCGTCGTTTCTGAAACAAACCTGATACCCGATACGATTCCGGTAATTCTTCAGACCGGAAAGCTGATCCGGCTTGCTCTTTTCAATTTGGCGAACCAGAACCAGCGGGTTGACACTGTCAGATTGACCACCGATCAGAATATCGGGCTGATCCTGAAGGGGTTATGGTCGACTGCAAAGGATACCAATGATTGGACCAATGTAAATGGCTCTTGGGCGCTCAATCCGAATACTATTCAATTCTCGATTCCAGTGCCTGCCACTCAAACCGGTACCTGGTTCTGCGATCCTATTACCGCGGGACAGGCGCGGCTTATCCTTCATGCATATAACGCCTTTGACACTGTTCCGGTCATTATAACCGAGGCCCCGCCGTCCCGTCTGCAGCTGGTACTGCTCACCAATCCGGACTCTTGTTACGCAGGCGTACCGATAAAGATCGCCGCATACATCGGGAACACCGATGGGCCGGTACGGGGCAACTATAGCGGTTCCAGCAACTATCATGATTTTCTCGACAACAGCCTCCGTTCACCGAATTTTCCTTGGATTATTGTTGATACAGCGGGAATAGCTCACGATTCTCTTGATAAACAGGTGATTGAACGCTGGGTCAATGGCGCAGATACCATTTCACTGACCCTCTATTACGCACCGCTCGATCCGGACAGCCTGCATCAGATTCAGTTGACATTGAATGGAATTCTTCAGGCGAGTACTATTCCGTTCAGGCTCAAGCCCGGCCCTCTCGATTCCATTCAAATTGAAGACCAGCCCAACCACCACTGGACGGATACGATCGTCGCATCAACGTCCCTGTCCGTAGCCCTTTCCGTGCGCGGCTTCGACCGGTATGGAAACAGAATAGAACCTCAATCACCGGGAGGTAATCTCCTGGACTCGGCAATATGGTCGGTTGACGGGACGCTGCCACCGCTGCAGATGGATTCCGTCACCGCAAATATTTATTATACTACGCCGCCGATAGACTACGATAAAAGCGGTAATATATGGACACGGGTTGTAGTCGGTCCGGGTGTTACGCTCCGGGATTTCGTACCGGTTAAAATAACCGCGCCGGATGCACAACTTGTTTATGCAATTACCCAGGACATGAACGGCAACGGTCTGATT
>CAISVC010000311.1 GCA_903888815.1 uncultured Fibrobacterota bacterium | reverse complement strand
ATGGGCCTGGAGTGAAAAAATATCCTTCATTCACTCCCAGGAGGCTGCTTTTCTACAACCTCATAAACATAGTCTCTATGGAAAAATTCCATCCGGATTCCGATAGACCGATCTACCCTTGAGGATTACCCCCAATTGGCCGTATTGATTCGTGATATCAGGTCGTTTTTCTGACCACCAGGCAGGTATCAATCACGCTGTTGAAATAGTTCTTTGCATTTTTTCCCTCTATCTTTTTCATCAAAATTTCCACTGCGCTCGTTGACATTCTTCCTTTGACCGTGCCGATGGAGGTGAGCGGTATCGGGAAAAACAGCTTTGCCTGAATATCGTCAAAACCCGCGACCGCTATATCTTCGGGAACGCGTATTCCCATGGTATTCAGCGCGTAGATGGTTTCCCAGGCTATCAGGTCGCTGAAGGCGAAGATCGCGGTGAACGTGACCCCTTCATCCATGATTTTTTTCACCTCATGTTGAACCTCTCCCTGCGTCACGGTGATTTCCCGTACCAGTTTTTTCGAAAACGCGATACCATGTTCCTTGAGCGCTTTTTTGTACCCTTCAAACCGCTCGACTGCGCTGGAGATATAGAGCGGGCCGTTAAGGAAGAGTATCTCTTTGTGCCCGCGCTCAATGAGGTGTGCGGTAGCCAGATAGCCGCCTTTTATGTCGTCGACAATTGCGTAGTCAACCGAGGTGTCGTTGATATGCCTTCCTATAAGAACGAATGGCGTGCCGGATTTTTTTAAAAACTCGATATCGTCGATCCCTTTCTGGCAGGGGCAGAGAATGATTCCATCGACCTTTTTGCCGAGTGCGGAGAATACCGCCTGTTTTTCAGTTTCATAATCTTCATTGGTATTGATGACAAAGGTGTGGTACCTGAAGGCGCTGAGCGCGGCCTCGATCTCTTTAATCATTATGGCAAAATGGGGGTTTGAGATATCACCGAGAATCACGGCCACGGTCCTGGTGGAGCCGGAACGCAGGGACTCGGCAATGGAATCGGTGATATAGCCCATCGCTTCTGCCACACGCTTGATGCGTTTTCTGGTCTTGGCGGAGATATCTTCTTTGTCCTTTAATGCATGCGAAACGGTATTCACGGTAACACCCGTTTTCCTGGCGATATCGATCAGCCTGACTCTTGTTATGGCCATAGTGTTGAAAACCCCGTACGGCTTATCACACTGATAATTTACTATTTGCATCGGGTGCAGACGATAGCGTGAAAATAATTTTGACAAACCCGGAAAAATGGATTATATTAACATTAACGTTAATGTTATCGTTAATATTACAGAATTGCACCGGTTATTTAAGGAGGATAAAAATGCAAAATGATTTTATCGGGCGGATGGTTGTTTGCATAGTTATTGTTTCCGCTATCTCTGCATTTTCACTCGCTCCCGGCGACATGGCCGCGGTGCCGGTGGAGAATGTGGCTATCAGCGACAGCTTCTGGACGCCACGGCTCCAGATGTTCCGGACGACCACCATCAACGATGTGTTCACGAAATTTGAAGGATATAGCGGTACGGTTTCAAATGGCAATACCTTCAATAATTTCGACCGCGTTGCGCAGGGACTGAGCGGCGGCCATGTCGGCGACCCATGGTGGGATGGCCTGGTCTATGAGACCATTCGCGCAGCAGGCGATTTTCTGCGCAAGACCCCTGACGCGGCGCTTGAGGCACGCGTTGATGGATACATCAACCGGATCAAGGCTGCATCCGACCACGACCCGAACGGCTATCTCAATACGGCGATCCAGCTCGGCGGCGTGGCACGGTTTTCGGACCCGTTTTATCATGAAATCTACAACGCCGGATGCATGACCGAAGCGGCCGTTTCCTATTACCAGGCTACAGGCAAGACGACGCTGCTCTATGCCGCGTGCCGGTTCGCCAATTACCTGTGTTCCATCATGGGCCCCGGGATCAAGAATTACGTGCCCGAGCATGCGAACGCCGAACAGGCGTATATCAGACTCTACCAGCTGTTTAAGAACGATACTTCTCTCAAGAGCAAACTTTCACCCCTGGTAATAGACGAAAATAAATACCGCGGGCTCGCCGAGTGCTGGATCGAAAGCAGAGGCAACTATACGAACCGGTATAACAATCAGTCGCTCACCTCGCCCAACAGGGAATATTTCCAGGACCACGCGACCTATAGCAACCAGGTCCCCTGCGTCGGTCACGCGGTCCGCGCAACGCTGTTTTATACCGGCATAATCGACTGCGGCCGTGTGAACGGGAATGCAACCTACCTGTCGTCCGCGCAGGCCATCTGGGACGACATGGCCAACAGGCAGATGTACGTCACCGGCGGTTTAGGTTCATCATCCAACGGTGAGGCTTTCGGCGGCGACTACCAACTCCCGAACAACGGCTACTGCGAGACCTGCGCCTCGGCGGGAGGCGCATTTTTCTGCCAGCGCATGAACATGGCGTTTGCGGACGGGAAATACGGCGATGCGCTGGAAAACGAGCTCTATAACGGCGCGCTCGGCGGCATATCACTTGACGGGACGCATTACTACTACAACAACCCGCTTCAGTCGACGAACGACAGCCGCTGGGCGTGGCACGCCTGCCCCTGCTGCCCCCCCATGTTCCTGAAATTGATGTCCGAGATGCCGGCCTATATCTATTCGCACAACAACGACTCAGTGTATGCCAATCTGTTTGTGGGCAGCAGCGCAACAATCAACATGCCGGGATATAACATCACCATTACGCAGAAGACCGGCTACCCGTGGAGCGGCATTTCGACCTTTACCATGGGCCTGCCGGGCGCGAAGACCTTCGGCTTCTTCGTGCGAATTCCGGCATGGTCGCCTGCGGCGGCGGTATCGGTGAATGGACAGACAGCAACCCCGCAGGTTTCGGCCGGGTACGCGAACATCACGCGAACGTGGAACAGCGGCGATTCGGTGACAATAACGCTTGACGTATCGCCCCGCCGCGTCTACGCCGATTCCCGCGTCGCCGCCGATGTCGGAATGGTGGCGCTGGCCCGGGGGCCGATCGTGTACTGCCTCGAAGGCATGGACAACCACGACAACGCGAACAACCAGGTCAATTTCACCTGTACGCTGCCGAAAAGCGGCGCGCTGAGCTCCCAGTACGAGGCCGCGCTGCTCGGCGGCGTGTGGACCATATCGGGCGCGGGGTTCTATACAACCACGAATGCGGGCGTTCCCGTCGCGAACCCGATGACCATAAAGGCAATACCGTTTTTCGCACGCGCGAACCGCACGGCGGGCCAGATGAACGTCTGGATAAACGAGGACTCCGTGGGTTTCCCCTTCAAGCCGGACACCATCGCCTGGTATAAAATCATCAACCGGAACAGCGGCACAGCCATGTCGACGGCCGGCAACGCTTCGGCCAATGGAACCAACATTGTCCTCGGGACATTTTCCTCCACGAACAGCACCCAGCAGTGGCGGATCGCCGGGGCAGGCAGCGGCTATTTCAGGATCATCAACCGGGCCGGCAGCAACGCGCTCTCGTGCCAGGGCGGCGGCACAACCAACGGCACACTCCTGCAGCTCTTGGCTTACAGCGCGACTACGGACCAGAACTGGCAGATCATAGCAGTGGGAGGGGGATATTTCAAGATCATCAACAGAAAGAGCGGACGCGCGGCCTCATGCGCCGGCGCAGGCACGGCCGACGGGACCGCGATACACCTGTGGGATTATCTGGGCGGGTATCCCGACCAGGATTGGACATTTGTCAATGTCAACACGACGGGCGTGCAGGATGCGGAAAAATCCCAGTATAGCCCTTCTGTCAAGGTGTTCGTCAGACAGACGCATGGTGGCGGTCCGACCGTTACGTTCCGCCTGCCATCGCCTGCCCTGGTCAAAATCGCTCTCTATGATGTGCGCGGACGCCTGTTGTGCAGCTTCGCGGACGGTATGCGGGCGGGCGGAAACTATTCATTCCATATCAGTGCGAAACGCATCAGTTGCGGAATGGCAATACTGCAGGTGCAGATCGATAAAGAAGCACATTCGGAACTTGTCTTTATCCGGAAATAACGGTGACGGTGCAAACTTTATTGGGGAGGAAAATTATGATTCCATGCGGACGGAGTTTGATTCGGCAAAGCCGTACTTTCAGGAAGAACCAGTTGCGTTCAAACCTGTTTCTGGCCATTGGTCTTTTCCTTTGCCATTCACCAGTGGCATTCGCCCAGAATGTTATTACCGTCCATGATACGACTGTCACCAACCGCATCACCCGCTACATGACCGGCGCGTGCATGGAAGATGTAAATCACGAGGTGTATGGCGGCATCTACAGCCAGATGATTTTCGGCGAAAGCTTCCAGGAGCCGTCCGTGACGCAACTTCAGAATTTTATCACGTACGGCGGAACCTGGAGCGTTTCGAGCGGCGTGTTGAGTGTAGCCGGAACCAACGGCCCTAAACTTGTTCTGGACAGCTCATCCTGCACGAGCGGGGAGGCCGGCGTAGAGGTGAATCTCGGCAATAACGCCGGACCTTCGGGTTTTATCATAAAGGTAACCCAGCCCGGCGTCGGCGCTGATAATTTCTATGGATACGAGATTGCCATTGCTTCCGGATTCGTCCGTATTGCAAAGCACGAAAATAACTATACCTTGCTGCGCGACATCGCGTATACCGTATCGACCAATCAATGGGTCACGCTTAGGGTGAAAATGACGGGATCAACGATGACCGTTTTTGTCAATACCGACAGCGTCGCATCGTACACCGACAATGCCCCGCTCTCAACCGGCTCTATCGGCCTGCGCGCCTGGTCAGACGGCACGACGAGCTTCCGCAACATGTGGGTCAACACAAGCGGCATGGTAAGGAATATCACCTTTACCCAGGCAACCGGCGGCATAAGCGGGATGTGGAACGTGACGCAGAAAGGCAGTGCGACCGGGAGCTTCGGCATGGACACGCAGTCGCCGTTCAAAGGCACCCAGAGCCAGAAAATAACATTTACAAGCGGCAGCGGCGAGATCGGCATCGAAAACCGGGGCCTCAACCGTCAGGGCATGTATTTTGTCGCGAACCAGCCGTACGAAGGATATGTTTGGGTCCGCGTGACGCAGCCTGCCGACGTAACCGTTGCCATCGAAAGTTCGGACGGCTCGACAGTGTACGACGATTCTACGATGCACGCGACCAGCACCTCGTGGGCACGTCTTGATTTCACCCTGACCCCGACGGCTACGGTCAATCCCGGACGTTTTGCGATAAAATTGAAGCAGGCGGGCGCGGTGACCGTAGGACATGCCTTTCTGCAGCCCGGCGCGTGGGGACGGTTCCAGGGGCTGCCGGTCCGCAAAGATGTGGCCGAAGGGCTTCTTGCCCAGAAGCTTACGGTTATGCGGTATGGAGGAAGCATGATCAACCACGGCGAATACCGCTGGAAAAATCAGATCGGTCCGCGCGACCGGCGTCCCATGACCGGCGGGACGTGGTATCCATATTCGTCAAACGGATGGGGCATGTTCGATTTCCTGAATTTCTGCGAACAGGCCGGGTTCCTCGGCGTTCCGGTCGTGAACAGTTACGAAACCGCCCAGGACCTGGCCGACTTTATTGAGTATGTAAACAGCCCGGCGGCGAGCGTTTGGGGTGCAAAACGCGCCGCAGATGGACACGCTGCGCCCTATAATTTAAAGTACGTCGAAATCGGCAATGAAGAGGCGGTAAATACCAATTATTTCAACCGTTTTAAACCCATGGCCGAGGCGATCTGGCCCAAGGATTCATCCATAATACTGGTTGTCGGCGATTTCGGATACGACAATGTCATAAACGACCCTTATAATTTTACCGGGAGCTGGTCCGGGATCACGACACTGGCGGCCCAGAAGCAGATTCTTGATCTGGCAAAATCGTACAACCGGGAAGTCTGGTTTGATATCCATATCAACACCAACGCGCCTCCGGATCCGACGAACATCCCTGCGATAAACAGCTTTTATGATCAGTTGGGAAATATCACCCCGGGAGCGAAATATAAACTGGTAAACTTTGAATTGAATTGCTTCAGCAGCCATTCTCTCGCCCGTGCTTTGGCAAATGCGCACGCGATCAACGAATTGGAACGCATGAGCGACCGATTGGCCATTTGTTGCTCGGCCAATTGCCTGCAGGTGGACGGCCAGAACGATAATGGCTGGGACCAGGGGTTGCTGTTCATGAATCCGGAAAAGGTGTGGGCGCAGCCGCCCTATTATATAACGCAAATGGCTTCCGGTCACTATCAGCCGCTCTGTATCCCGGCGGGCATATCCGGTAACCTCGGCACTACGTTTGATCTCACGGCGACAAAAAGCGAGAACGGCCAGGAGCTCGTCCTCCAGGCGGTCAACATGGGGTCGGCGCAGATCCGCTCAAGAGTGTCATTCGACCGTTACACCGCTTTCGGCAAAGCGGTTTCCATTACCACGCTCACCGGAGCGCTCAATGCGGTCAATACTGCCTCGAACCCGATGAATGTCGTCCCGACAGTAAGAAACATAACCGCTGGAGCGAGTGACACGTTTTCATTCCCGGCAAATTCATTCACGGTCATTCATTTCTCGCCATCGACGAGCATTTTAAAAACGAATACAAAAAAGGAACCGGATTACAGCATTCAATCCACCGCTCAGGGGATTAAACTCACCTGGAACAGACCTGTTGCTGGTTATTCTCTGACTGTTTCTATACTGAATGTGAAGGGGATTGTGATTAAGAGGCTCAAGCTCAAACCTGGATATTCCGCGGAACCGACAGTGATTGCATGGGATAAAATCGCGGTGCAGGGGAGATGCGTGGCCAGTGGAAGCTATATCATCTCAGTAACCGATGAAAAAGGCCATAATGCTTTGTTTAAAACAACGAGGATCTACTGAATTAAAAGGCGTCCTATGGAAAAATTCCATCCGCTCTGTTGCGCTCCGGTAGTAGTAAAAAGAATATTGACCTGCCTACCTCCTTGGCAGGAGGCTTGTCTAGTGTAGACATTGTTTGTATCTGCCGGACCGTTCTTCGTACCGTTTTAAGCATAAATCTTTTATTCTTAAAAGGTCTTTAGATAGAATCTTCTTGTTATTTGAGTATGCTCCTTAATCCGTCTGATAACAAGCCATATAATTTTTATTTGTAAAATGCTTTTCGATCGCGTCCGCCTATTGCAGGCCAATGGCTATTTCGTCAATACAATTTTTTTTGCAAATGTGCCTTTTATGTAAAGGCAATAGAGTCCCGCAGGGATAGTCCGGGTGTCTATTGTTACTGTGGAACGATGAACCGAAACCATTGCCGCTGCCTTTCTGCCTTGCATGGTGACAAGAGATAGTTCCGCGGCGTCAGCACGCGGTGATGAAAATGCAACGGTGATCAATCGCGTCGACTGCCTGACGGTAAAGCCATTCTCGGCACGGCTGCCCATCCGTCGCGGCACCACGCCCGAGGCCGGCCAGATAAAGGGCAGCGCCGAACTATCCGGTGCCACGCTTGCAATGATGACCGTATCGGGAACCAGGCCGCTTGATATGCCTATGACGGTGATAGTCCCCGGCGTGTTCTTCGACTTGAGGACCCAGCCGATTTTGCCCGCTATCGTTGTCCTTGTCAAGGAGTCGAAGCAGTCTATCGGGCCGGAAATCTGCAACGTTACGCTGCGCGAGGAAAACGCACACCTGCCCGACGCGTCGCGAACAGAAGCGACAATACGGGTAATGTCGGTACTGTCGGCAACCAGCGTTGTCAGGTCGGCATCGAGCTGGATTTTAGCAGGCGTCAATCCGACAACGGGATAATCGTCGGGTACGCCGGTCCAATTGGTCCTGAAGGTGCAATACACCTTTTTGGGTATGCGATAATGGTCGAGAACGCCCATAGGGTAGTCCATGAAAGGCGACCAGTAGTCGATAAAACACCACATGTGACCGCCCGCCGGCACCGGCTGCGTCGTTCCGTTATAGGCGGCCAGGATCGCGGTCCAGTTATTGGTGCCCGACCATCGGTCAACCGCCCACCGGTTCTCGCTGATAGGACCCTGCAGCGTAGCATCGTTTGTCGTGTTCGTGTCGCCGCGGTAACACCACCTGATCCACCCCTCATGGTACTCCGCGTTATAGGTACGCTGCACCTGGCCAATTATCGCTGAGCCTGGATAGAGATTATAGTTCAGCCCCAGAACATCGACTACCAGGTTCTGGGTCTGGGAAACGTGGTTATTGATAATGGCGCTGTACCGGGAGGAGTCAAGCGCCTTTACGGTGCTGTTCAGCCTGCGAAATTCCGCCGTATTATCGCCGGCGGGCTCGTTGAATATTCCCCAGAGGATAATTGACGGATGATTGTATCCCACGTCGATCATTTCCTGCGCCACGATATTCATGCGGTCCCAGAAATCGGCCGGATAGGTGGTGTGGAAATTCCCCCACGAAGGCAGTTCCGGCTCGCAGATGACACCCAGCTCATCGCAGGCGTTGTAAAACGACGGGTCGCGTGGGAAATGCGAGCAGCGGATAGCGTTGGCGCCCATGTTTTTTACAAGCTTGACTTCCTCAAAAAATCTTGAATTGGGAACCGCGTTTTCCACCCAGGCGAATTCCTGGTGCATGCACACGCCCTTGAGCAGATAGCGCTGGCCGTTACAATAAAAACCCTGGCGAGTCCAATCGATAGAACGGATGCCGAACCGGTCAACATAATCATCAACAACCTGACTGTCAACAGAGACTTTAGTGAAAACGCGGTAGAGATCGGGGGTTTCGGGGCTCCAGAGCTGCGGGTTTGCGAGGGTAGAGGTGGTGGTATCAAAAACGTGCGAAGCGTTGGCAGCCACGCTTGCCGTCATCTCGCATGTTGCCAGGATATTATCGGTTTTGTCGGCGATACAAAATGCAACCGTGACATTTTTTGATACAGCACTATCATTTCGTACGGTTGTTTGTACCCGCACGCGCGCACCGGTAGATGTCGCTACGGGAGTAGAAATTTTCTGGCCATTGATCGGTATATGGATATCGTCGGTACAAACGAGCCAGACATCACGATACAGACCGCTAAATAGAAAGTAATCAGGGTACAGCGTGTTAACGCCAACAGCGTTATAATTTCCTTCATTTCCCGGTGGTATGTTGTTTCGGTACCTGCAATCAAGCCTGATTGCAACGACATTCGAACCGGTCCTGTTCACTGCCGTTGAAATATCAAAGAAGAACCCGGAATACCCTGATGCGTCATGGGTCCCGACCTTGGTGCCGTTCACCCACACTTCTGCTATCTGCATCGCGCCCTCGAATTCGAGGAATATTCTTTGATTGTGCGCAGTAGAGGGGATGGTGAAGGACTTCCGGTACCAATGAACGCCATTCCACGTGAGCGACGTGGGCACGCTTTGCAATTCCCCGTTGATTGTAGGGGGATCGTACTGCGCCGAATGCGGAACATTCACGGTCTGCCACGCGGCATCGTTGAATGCCGGTGATGATGCGCCGGCATCATCCCCTTTAAAAAATTTCCATCCGGCATTAAGGCTGGCTTTTGTCCTGACCTTGTATATCCGGTGCGGGTAGAAATCAGCGGACGCTGACATATAAAAAATGCACAGTGTAACTGCCGCATATGCAAAAACATGTCTGTCTATGCGTTTGCGAGAAATAACCATGCCTCCTCCATCATGTAATGCACCGACGCAGCGGTATGCTTTAGTTCCCTGAACCGAGCACCGCTTTGCCCGTTAAGGTCCTGCCGTTATCCGTAAGCTTTATGACGATAATACCTGAAGAAACGGCCGAGCTTCCCCTCTTCGATACCACATCGTCAAGCTTGATCTCTCCACGGGCCCCTGAAAGGATTTTTTTCCCGAGCAGTTGTCCGTTAAGATCAAAAACGCTGAGGGCCGGATTT
>CAISVC010000310.1 GCA_903888815.1 uncultured Fibrobacterota bacterium | reverse complement strand
GGCAGTTCTCTGGTCACCTGACCGCGGACCGGGTAGAAACGGTCGTGGTGATAACGGGAATCCTGGAATTCGCGTTGGTGCGGCCCTCGATCAGCCGCCTGTGCCGCCCGCGACCAACCGAACAACATAATTCCTGACAACACGGCCAACATAAGACCGAGCGCAAAGAACCAACTCTTATTGCGAAGATATGACATGGCTATTGCCTCCTTAAAATAAAATATAGATTCTCGGTTTTCCTTACTGTACGGAATACCCGCGGCCTTCGAGGCAGGCAGACATCGCACGCCGGAAGGTGAGGGCCCTTCCTTCATATTGAGCGTCAAGTGCCCGATCGCGGTTGGAATAGGCTTCCTCCAACTGCCGGGCAGTCTGCTGCCTTGACGAATCCGACGCAGCGCCGGCAATCGCCCCCCCTGCTGCGCCGATCAATGCACCTCCTGCAGCATGTCTCGGTCCGGCAATCAATGCGCCTAGCACCGCACCGGTGATAGCCAGAACGGCGGTATCATGCCCGGGTGGAGGCATCGGCACCACCCTGACGCGCTGCTCAGGCGGGATAGACGACTGACTCGGATCGAAGCCGGTTTGTTTCATCGCCCAGTTGTAACATTCATAGTGGTCACGTGACTGTTGCTCGGTTGTCTGGCCGGCTTTCGGATAAAAATAGACCTGGGTAATGGGAGCCCTTAGGCTTCCGCCGGTATCTCCGGGCATGGGTCGTGAAACCTCGCGATACGGCGCAGGATAACATCCGGCCAACGCCAAGACTGTCAAGAGAAGGAAAGGCCGAAGACCAGCTCTTGATGCCAGTTTTTCCGGTACATTTTTGTCTGTCAACACCTTACTCATTGGTATCATCATTTACATTCTCCTTCGTAGCGGAACACCGCAAAAACCATCGACACAAAGAGGATGACTACTTCCGTTACTGCTAATTTCTTTCTTTTTTCATGACCATTAGATCTGTTTAATGCATATAAAGCAAGGGGTGTGCCAATTTAATCATTTTACAGTGTAACCAATTGAATTCAAAATAGCATTTTTCATCTACGGGAGATCAGGACAATTCTTTCCCGGACAAAAGGTGGATAAAAAGTATACGATTTAAATACTCACTTGTGAATAAAATATCCACCCGACATTGGAAAGTCAATGGGGGCAAACTTGAATTCAGGCTGCCCGCATGTAATCGTGAAAAACAAAAAAAGAGGACCTTGATCAGCGCATCGAACTCATCATTCCTTAGCGGGTGTCCCTGTCTTGTCTGGGTTGTATAATAGTCCAGATAACGATAGATCACCTGCTCGATATAGGGCCGCCAGAATCCATACTGCCTGGAGAAATGTTCATCATAGACCTGGACCGCAAGGATTGTTTTTTGATCATGGTATTGACTGGTACTGCCTCGGGCAGTGTGGTGGCGTACCTCCTGGGGACCGTCTATTCGTGGTATCTCTTCAACGACATCCACTTTGTAAAGCACCACCGGCTTTTTCCCCCGATCGCCGTCGCCTATTGGAAACTGGTCTTCGAATGGATCCGGAACCTGGATTACCGTAGGATGTTTGCCAGTCCGTTGACGGCACCGCCGATGTCTGGTCCGGATCTGTTCAAGGTTCGCGTTCGCGCGACACGGCCTGTATATGAGGACGCCTGCAACGGGTGCGTTCAATGCTGCATCCGAAGGTCCTGCCCGCTGCTGGACGCTGAACGAAACCGGTGCAGAAGATAGGGTTCTTTTTTCTGGCGCTATTTCAACCACGGGCGATATCCGGAAAACGAAGCGAAAATCCGCTACTATGATTGGCCCAAGTGGGAAGTCTGCGAGGGATTCCGATATTTCCTTTCGTAGAGGCCCGGATCGTATGGGGCCTTCCGACCAGGGCAGTCTTCGCGAGGGCAGAGCTGACAACTGGCAAATCCTTCCTCGTTTGCGAAGACAATGCCCGAGACGGATTTGACGGGCACCATGAACAGACTCTCCGTCAACTCTACGCCGATGGTTTTTCGGGTGTCTCC
>CAISVC010000309.1 GCA_903888815.1 uncultured Fibrobacterota bacterium | reverse complement strand
CTCGTCGGCTTCCTGGCGTTCGCGCTCCCCCTGACGCTGGGATCGGGCAACAGCCAGCTCACCCTGGTCATCAACAACTCCGCGACGATCGGCATCGGGCTGCTCCTCGCGGTGCTGGTCGGCAAGATGCTGGCCATGGCGCTGAGCCTGTCCGCCGGCTTCATCGGCGGCAACGTCCTCCCGATGCTGTTCGTCGGCGGTACCGCCGTGGCGGTCTCCGCCACCGACCTGATCGCCAAGGCTCGCGAGAAGGCCGCGCAGATGCTCGAAACCTCGGTCGAGGATATCGAATACCGCAGCGGCATGCTGACAGTGGTCGGCAGGCACCGGGCAGGAATACCGTCCGTAGAGAACGATGGGGGCAAGGGACCGCTCTGCGCCCATGTCGAAGGATTCGGGCCCATGACGAATGAGAGCGTGCCGCCGGACTTGATTTCGCAATCCCGGATCCAGCAGCGGTTGAATGGCTGGCCGTTGAGCGTTGCCGACTGTATATAGATATTTGTTTCGGAGGCGTTCTGTCCCACGATGATAAATGTGTTACCGCTTTTAAGCTGAATCGTCGCTTTGGTGACTGCCGGCCCGCTTATTAAATACACATCAGTACCCGCATCGGGAAAGATGCCCAGTATCAGGAAAGCGGCGTAGCAGGAATGCGCACCGCTGTCTTCTTCGCCGGGATAATTGGTGGAGAAATGATCACTGCGGATTTTCCTGGCCCAGTAGCTTGTTCTGTCTGGTCTGGCTGCATAGCAGAAACCCCAGGGAGGCCAGTAACCGGGTTGATTGTCAACGCCGATATATCCTTTGGTAAGACCGTTTTCCAGAGCGCTCACAAATTTGTCGTTGCCGCCCATCGCAGCAATGAGCCCGGCCATGTCATGCGGAACGAAAAAAGTGTTTTCGTAAGGAGTGCTTTCGTAGAAATCGCTGACCCACGACCCCACCCATACCGAGGGATTTTTATTTGCAAAACTGCCGTCCACTTTGACCGAATCCATCCATCCGGTAAATCCGTCACACGTGAGGTTTTTATTGAAAATGTTTTTCCAATTGCCGCAGCGGGGCGACCAGTTGTTTAAATCACCGGTTTTATTCAAACCCTTTGCGACCGACGCTGCAGCATAATCATTCAGACAGAATTCAAGGGCGCGTTCGGAACCAAGCCGGCCCGTGCACCATCCTTTTGTGGAATACAGGTCGGTCTGGGAACTGCCATAGCAATTGAGATGATCACGCTGCTGGTCGGCCTGGAATTTAAGCATGGCATAGGCGGAATCCCAGTTGATGCCCTGAATATTTTTCATGTATGCTTCGCCGACGATGTCTGAACCATTGTTGCCGCCCTGTTGCCCCGTAAGTTCCTGACCGCCATGCCATTGACAGTCTCCACCCCGATTAGCAAAAGTTTCGCGGTAGTACTTTTGGATAAAACTGTTCACATTGCCCGCCAGGCAATCCTCATCGATGAGCGCCATCATGGGGAATTTGGTCCTGAAGGTGTCCCACAAACAGATATGGTCGTCCCAGTAGGTCGCCGTCACCGGCCATGTCGCATGGTCGCCCGTGCGGTCGCGGGGCATGATCATCGAGCGGTAGATTGACGTATAGAACATCTTGCGCACCTGAGCGTCCGTCGTCTCGATCAGGATGGAGCTGAGTTTGTCGTTCCACACCGGCAGCGCCTGGTTCTCAATGGCGGTAAGATTGAAATCCGGGAGCTGCTGCTGGACAAACGCCTGGGCAGTGGCAATGCTGCGGAAAGAAACCCCGATTTTCATCTGGATTTTCTCCCCCTGTGCGGTGCTGAACTTGAAAAAGGCGCCCATGGATTGTGAAGTGCCTTGATGGGTGAGTGTTGTGACGGAATTGCTTACACTCCCGTTGTCCCAGCCGCCGAAGCCAATGGGGGCCTTGGAAAATTGCATGAAATAGTAGACCTTATAGCCGTAATCGGACATGCCGCTGATCGTTTTGTTGGCGGAATCCAGAGAAACCGTTCCGGTATTGAACGAAGGGCCCCCCCATGGGCAATACGTATCGACGCAATAGGCCATATCCATTGAAACATAGGCGTTGGTCGATGCGGGGAAAGTGAATTCGTATAATGCGCAGTTATGCGTGGGGGCGATCTCAACGTTAATATTGCTTTTTGTCAATGTTACGGAATAATGAGTGGGGGTACTGGCCTGGTTGGTAAAGGCGGACGCGCGGCTGTCCGTGGTCAAAGCGAGGCCTATCTGGGGCAGCACCGGCAGATTGCCGTAGGTCCAATATCCGATTCCCTGGGCGTAGAGCTGGCCGAAGCCGTGGATAGGCTGGCCCGGGTTGTAACCGTGCTCGTGGGTATTCAGTGTCCCGGGAGAAGGGTTGATGGAGCCATGCGGACATTCCGGACCGATCGGGCAGCGGGCGCCGTTATCGTTACCGATGGTCATATCGACGTACTGGGCCAGATTCTGCACGTCACGGCCGAGGACTGGGAAAACCGCTGCTGCACCCATCGCCGTAGCGACCGACAAGAATATCGTGCAATTCAGTTTGCGCAGGTGAAAACGGCGCCTTTTCATACTTATACCCCCCCGTGGATTGTTAAATTAAAAGTGGAAAAATAGCTTAGTTAAGTGCCCTCCTATTCACCATCACAACCCTATTTGCAGTACCGACTTCTTTCCCTAAATCAACGGCTCCCTGTTGAACGATCACTTTTCGCAAAAGTCTTCCATGCAGATCATACACCGTAAGCATAGTTCGCTTCCCGCTGCATTTCAGCATACTGCCGCTGCTCACCAGAAATTTTTGGGGGCCGCATGAACCCTTCCCTACCGACCCATCAGAAAACGGCATGCGCCACGCCACTCCGGTTCCATTCAACCGGTATTCGTAGAGCGAATAATTCACCTGACGGCTTGCCCCGGTAATCTCCGGGTACGGTTTGTCGCATACATCAACGAACCCTATCTGATAATTTTCGCCGTCAGATCTGCCGGTGTAGGGCTGGTCGACATATTGAAACCAATGTGCGCCTACCATATTCGGATTATCGAGAGCGGTCGTTATGTAGTACTCATACGCCCGGCCGCGTTGCTCTTGATTGCCGACACTGCGCAGTCCCGTATGCGGCAACCCTCTGTCCAGTGCTCCCCAGTGAAACTCGCCGATAATAATCGGCTTATCGACATCGCTCGGCATTATAAGATCGTTGGCAGTGAACTGATATCGATTGAAACTCACGATATCGCAATATTTCGCTGCGGCCCGTACAATGGTTACTTCGGTCTGGGTTCCTGTGCCGCTCCAATCGTGGAAATCGAGCCGGCTGCCGAGATAGAGCTTATTGGGGGCAACTTTTTTAATTTCCTCATTAACACTTCGATAATAAGTTTCGATGGTAGTTTGAGTGCCGTCTCCCCAATCATGGATTTCATTATCCACGAAATAGCCGATGCACCATGGGTCACTGGCGGATTTGCCTACCTCAGCGGTCAAACGGGTATTCAGAGCAGTACGAAAGGCGCTGTTGTTACTTGTTGCAGCAGGCACTCCATTCGAGGAAATCGCCACAGTATACGGAGTCTTGCGCAGAAGGTACATACTCTGATTGCTCCAGTTGCCAAACGTGTTGATTCCCCAGCTTCGAAGCCGGTTGTGCGTGAAATCAAAGCTCAGGGCGCTCCAGTTGGAACCATACTTTCTTTGCAGGTTTGCTTGATAAAAATTTCCGCCTGATGCAATAACCGTGAAATAGTTCTCACGTCCTGAAGTAGGAGTACCATCGCCGCTGCCAATGCAATCAATTCCGGCTGACCAGAAAAGATATCCATCAGGATCAACCAGCCACCATTTGCCTTGATACTTCTCGGTGCGGAAATGGCCTGTTGCAGCAAGTTTAGGACCTTTCAGATAACCGCCGTATTGATCCCAATTCTGCGGACCTGGATTATTGGCAATATCCGTTTGCTCGGCTAGATATTGGGCCTTTATGTCGCCGGTTGTATGCGTTTTTCCTGGCCATTCCTGGTGGTTGTATTGGCCAAAAGTATCAATAAAAGGGAAAAAAGTGGTTTTGAGCGTTTGCTCATCAGGCGGCGCATACAAATCTCTTGCCTCAACGCTGTCGATATCGATGATGCTATTCTCCTTGGGCATGATTTCATAGACAGTAATTCTATTTACATTGATCGCTTCATTCCATAGCTTCACATACCCTCCCGGCAGCCCGTTCATACCGGTCAAATAGTTGGTGATATAGGCAGGCGGATTGAGGCGCTTGAGTACTATCGTAAGAAGCTGCGTTTCACCAGGATTTAAAATCACAATACCGTTGATCCAGTCACTGGTATTGAGTCTGGCCATAATGGCAACATCTTTTGCCCCTTCATTGCGGATCCGCATGGTAACGTTTATATAGGTCGAAAGATCCCATCCGG
>CAISVC010000308.1 GCA_903888815.1 uncultured Fibrobacterota bacterium | reverse complement strand
TGCCCTGCAGGGAAATGTTCTCTGGTGTGCGGCTGAACCATTCGTTGCTTCTCTCAACATACGAAGCGGAAAAAAGAGCGAAATGCAGAAAATGAAAACGATCGGGACCATGCCGGCCGACAGTATTGCGGTCATTGCCGTGGATAAACAGGGCAGGGTGTGGTTCGGCGGGCCGAACGGTGCGGCGGTGAAGAATGGAACCCAGGTTAATGTCTTTACGACAGAAAACGGTCTTTCCGACAACAGGGTCAATGCGATCGTCGCTTCCGGAAACGGCGGTGTCTGGGTGGGGACCGATAACGGCGCAGACCTGTTTCAGGGCGGAACATGGAAGCAGTATACTGAAAAAGAAGGTCTTATATCGAATAAAATTCAGGCCTTGCTTGTCGACGGAAAAGGCAGCGTCTGGTTCGGCACCGACAAGGGCATAAGCGTTTATGACGGGATCAAATGGAAAAGCTATACTACGAAAGACGGAATGAGCTGGAACAACATAATGGCCATGGCATTCGACCGTCGCAAGGAAATGGTATGGGTAGCAGCAGGTGAAAAAGATGTCAACAGCTTTGATGGTCAGAAATGGAACGTATACATGGATATTCAGCCGGGCATTACCTCGATCATGGTGGATTCTCAGAGCAGGATCTGGTTTGGTTCCGGCACCGGTCTTATGAAGTTCAACGGCGATGACTGGATCAGCGATCCGAAACAGCTCGGCGTGCCGGCAGCACCGGTGTATCAGCTGCACTGCGATGAAAAGGGGAATATGTGGTTCGGGATGGAAAAGGGCGTTGTTTTTATGGCTAACCCGTATCCCTATTGAGAAAAAACAGGTGGAAAGGGATATAAAAAATTGACTTTAAAAGTTGAATTGAGTAGTTTAAAACTTTAAACAGCAGCTGTTTTACTAGGCGCCGTTGGTGCCGGAATTTTTAGTGGTTATCATAAAGTAGGGGAAAAAGTTTCGGAGGTTTAGAGCAGCTATGCAGAGAATTCGTATTGCGGTAGTGGGAGTGGGTAATTGCGCGAGTTCCCTGATGCAGGGTATCGAATACTACCGGCATAAAAAGCTGGATGAAGCGATCGGCCTTATGCACTGGGATATCGGCGGATACAAGCCGTCGGATATCGAGGTCGTTGCCGCATTCGATATCGATAAGCGGAAAGTCGGTCACGAGGTAAATGAGGCGATATTCGCAAAGCCCAACTGCACCATAGTATTCTGTCCCAGCATGCCGAAAACCGGCATAAAAGTCCGCATGGGCAGGGTGCTTGACGGCTATGCCGATCATATGAAGGAATATGAAGAGGATTACGTATTTATAGTGGCCGGAGAGAGGGAGCCGACCCGTGATGAGGTGGTGAATATTCTAAAAAATTCCGGCACTGAGATCATCATGAACTATCTGCCGGTCGGTTCGGAAGAAGCGACGAAATTCTATGCAGAAGCGGCCATTGAAGCCGGTGTTGCCTTTGTAAATAACATTCCGGTGTTCATTGCCAGCAACGCTGTCTGGGCAAAGCGGTTCGAGGAGCGGGGGCTGCCTATTATCGGTGACGATATCAAAGCACAGTTAGGCGCCACCATAACCCACCGTACGCTAACCGATCTTTTCAGGAAACGCGGTGTGAAGCTCGAGCGCACCTACCAGCTCAATACCGGCGGCAACACCGATTTTCTCAACATGCTGAACCGCGGCAGGCTGAAGTCCAAGAAAGAATCAAAGACCGAAGCGGTGCAGTCGGTTGCGGCAACACGGCTCAACAAGCGGGACATTCATATCGGTCCCTCCGACTATGTGCCGTGGCAGAACGACCAGAAGATCTGCTTTATCCGCATGGAAGGCAAACTCTTCGGCGATGTTCCCATGAACCTCGAACTCCGTCTCTCGGTCGAGGACTCGCCCAACTCGGCAGGCGTGGCCATTGATTCGATCCGTTGCGCCAAGCTCGCGCTCAATGCGGGACTCGGCGGCGTGCTCCACGCGCCGTCGTCATATTTCTGCAAACACCCGCCGCGCCAGTACCCGGACGACGAGGCCTACCGCAGGACCGAAGAGTTCATCAAGCAGTACAGCGTTGCGCCCGCGACCCGGCCGGACAAGGCTGCCAAGGTGCCGGCATAAGACAGAATTCAGAATTCAGGAGCCAGAATAAAAGGAGATGGAAACATCTCTTTTTTAATTTTAGTCGATATTTGAATGGATCTTTGCCTTGGTGGAAGGAGCGAGATCGATCAGAATTTTAAAAACAATGTATAAAAGTAAAATTATTTTTATAAAGATATGCAGATGAAATATTTCTTAACAAATCATTGGTTTTTATTATTGGTTACGATACTATCGTTAATTTTTAATAGCTGCTCTTCCAACAATTCTTCAAAAGAGCGGAAGGCATATGTCCGCGACACCATTGCCCTCGGTTTTTACAACGTCGAGAATCTTTTTGACCTGAATTATGACGGCATTGAGTATGCGGAGTATCGGCCCGGCGCGCTTGGCTGGAACAAGCAGATGTGGGAAATAAAGGTTAATAACCTCGCGTCCGTGATCGCTGCCATGAACGCGGACATCATCGGCCTTTGCGAAGTGGAAAACCGGAATGCCCTTGAAGGGCTGCAGAAGGAGCTCAAGAAACGCGGCGCTCCCTATCCGTACAGCGCGATTGCCGATCTCCCCAACCATACGGTGACATGCCCCGCGCTCCTTTCCAAGTTCCCAATTCCAAAGTCGCAGGGTTTCGGAGGCGGAAGCGAAATTTCCGGTAGGCGCAACATTCTCGAAGCGGACCTCGATTGCGGCGGGACGATGCTTAAAATATTCGTAAATCACTGGCCGTCCAAGATGCATCCGGAATCGCAGCGCCTTGCCATGGCGCAGGCGCTGGCGAAACGCATCGCGCAGCTTCCCGGGCAGACGGATTATGCCGTTATCGGCGACCTGAATTCCGATTACGATGAATGGCGGAAATTCCACACCGAGAAACTCGACGATACGAGGGGCATTACGGGGCTCAACCATGTTTTAAAAACCATTCACAGCGGACCGGGAAACTTTTTATCGTATGTTACGGAACAGGAGATGGCCGGTGCCGACAGCGTGCGGCATTACGATCTGTGGTTCGAGCTGCCGGAAAACAGCCGCATGAGCCGAACCTTCCGCGGCCTTCCTGAAACGCCCGACCATATCCTGCTGCCGCCGTCACTGTTCGACAGCAGCGGCATATCGTATCTTGACAAATCGTTCGAAGTGTTCGATTGGAACGGCGCGCTTTTACGCAACAATGAGCCGCTCGGCTGGCAGATGAGCGGATTCGGCAAACGGCGGTTTCACAAGGGCGAAGGATATTCGGATCATCTTCCCATTCTTGCCCGCTTTATCAAAAAACCCTTCTTTTCCATTGCACAGAATACTTCTGATTCCCCCACCGCTCAAAAACCGCTTCCCGGAACAAACATTTCGGGAGGATTCGAAGCATCAATGGAGGGATGGCTTGCCTGCAGTCAGGCGCTGTCGGTCGTTCGTGACAGCAGCACATCGGCCTCGGGTCGCTATTGCCTGAGCATAAAAGGAAATGCGCCGGATAAAAATTGCTGCGCAGCGCGCACAATCCTGCGCAGGGAAATTATTAACCGGCCGCGATGGACGGAAATTGGCTTTGACCTCTGCGGCTCCGGAAAATTTTCGCTGCGTATACGGTCGGGGAAAGGGCCGTGGCATTACTATAACGGCCAATCCTTTGCCAGGTCGGGATCAGCCCGGTATCTGCCGGTCAATTACCCCGCATGGCGGCATATCGTCCTGCCATTTACTTATGATAACACATCGTCGGCCGACCTCGCTATCGAAATCCGTGCCGGAAAAGGTATGCCCTTCTGTTTTTATATTGATAACGTTGAAGTTAAATAATCCTATTTTATCGTTTCTAGGTAATGCACTTCGCTTAAACCCCTTAACTTCTGCGCAGCCAGTTCCGGTGTAATGTCGCGCTGGGGCATGGCGAGCATCTCGTAGCCTACCATAAATTTCTGCACGGTCGCTGAACGCAGAAGCGGCGGGAAGAAATGGACATGGAAGTGCCATTCCGGATGGTCGTGTCCGTCGGTCGGCTTCTGGTGGATGCCCATAGAGTAGGGAAAGCTTGTAAGGAAGATGTTATCGTAACGGGTTGTAATCCGTTTGAGCGCATTGGCAAGTAAAATGACGGTCCTTTCCGACAATTCAGAGATGTTTGTTAAATGCTCCTTTGGCAGAATCATGACCTCATACGGCCACACCGCCCAGAAAGGAACGAGCGCCGCAAACGAGTCGTTCTCAAAAACAATGCGTTCTTTTTTTGTGAGTTCAAGCTTCAGATAGTCACACAAGAGGCAGTTTTTTTTTGATTCGTAATAACCGTGTTGGCAATTGCCTTCTCTGGACGGAATGACCGGCACCTGCTCGTCGGCCCAGATCTGGCCGTGCGGGTGGGGGTTGGAACAGCCCATCTGCGCGCCTTTGTTTTCGAAAATCTGGACATGGTTGATCTCGTTGAGGCTGCCGAGCTCATGGTATTGTTCGATCCACATGCTGACTACGTTCTTGATGGCCTCCACGCTCATGCGCGGCATGGTAAGGTCGTGTCGCGGCGAATAACAGATTACTTTACAGATGCCCTTTTCACTTTTTGCGACAATAAGGTCTCTTTCGTTGTGGCTTGAATCGGGCGCCTGGAGGTAGAGCGCGGAAAAATCGTTATTAAACACGAATGTGCCTGCGTACTGAGGATTGACGACCCCTTCGGCCCGCTTGTTGCCGGGGCAAAGGTAGCAGTTCGGATCATAAGCGACGCCGGGCTGTTCTATTCTTTCGTCGGTCTTTCCCTGCCAGGGTCTCCTGGTGCGGTGCGGAGAAACAAGGATCCATTCGCTTAAAAGCGGATTGAAGCGCCGGTGAGGGTGTTCAGCAATATTCATTTTAAAAAGCCTCCGGCAAAAAGGTGTCTTTGCTACAGCATGCAATCGAACAGGTAATAAAATACACAAAGTATGGATAGCATCAAAACCTTTCACGCAGGGTTCGGCTCGTTTCACAAATAAAAATATTGCAGTAATGGGGCTCGGAAATTATAATAATCAGGCTTACTCCCGGAGTATTACAGCGCGGAAATTAATTTTTAACGGCTTGTTGCAGGAAAGCGGGCATGGGTGACGGGAAAAAACATGAAGCGAAGAACGACCCGAGCTTCGGGCGAAACCTCCTGTGGATGTCGACGCTCGGCATTAATCTTGTTTTATCGAGCGCCGTGGGGGTGGTGATCGGTTTATACCTTGACAAATGGCTCAAAACGCAGCCGGTCATGACGATCCTGTTTTTCCTCGTGGGCACGTTTGCGGGGTTCCGGCAGATTTATAGAGAAATTCGAAAGCTGGGAAGTGAAGAAGAAAAGCAGCATGAGCGGAACAAATAAAACGATTCCGAGACTGTGGGCAGGTTTTGCGGTCATAATGGCGGCCGCGGGCGTCCTGTTGTGGAGACTGGGGGCCGCACATTTTATTACCGGGATCGCAGGGGGTATCGCTGTCGCCTATCTGGGCCTGCTGATGTATTATCTGCTGATTCCGCGGCCGGGCAGCAAGCCTATCACCTTTATACGCGGCTATCTACCCGGGGCACTGCTGCGGTATATTATCATGATCGGCGCCTTCTGCGCCGTGGTATTTGTGCTCAGGATCAATGCGATCGGCGTTCTGCTGGGAATTTTTCTGGGAATGATGGTGTCGACGTTTATTTCTCTGAACCATTTGAGACAGTCACCGCATAAACATCCGGAGGTGTGAACACCATGTCGGAATCCGCGATGGTACCGGAAAGCGTTGTCTATAATATTCCGCATATTCCGACGAGTCTTTTCTTCAGCTGGGTTGTCTGGGGCGGCATTATCATCATCTCGATCATCGTCGCCAGC
>CAISVC010000307.1 GCA_903888815.1 uncultured Fibrobacterota bacterium | reverse complement strand
TAGATGCCGATACCGCTGAGGTACGGATACCCGTACTTTGTCCAGGAATCGTTGCCGACCACGGCGCCCGCTTTCTCGATGACCCATCCGCTCTGTCCCCGCATGATCGAAAAGGGACCCAAAAGGAGCGGCGGATATAAAAGGGTCTGAGGATCCAGCGCGAGGCTTGAGGTTCTGAGGGCAAACCGGTTGACTCCCCTGATGAGAAGATTTTTTATATTGTAAAGAATCACCGGGGCGCCGAAAAGGTTCCGGACGTTTGGAGGGTTCTGGGGAACGATGAAGGAGATCGCTTCCTCAGCCTGGCCGTCGGTTGCGCCCTGCGCCGTTGACGGAATAAGAGGACGGTCGATGCGCGTTCCATTGATGCTGAGTTCAATCTGACAATCCGCGCCCAGCATCTTCGCCTGGGCATCGCTCAGGTCGGGCATCACACAGAAGCATTCTGCGGGCAGCGTGCCGACCTGAAAACTCGACTCGTAAAAGTGAGAAAAGCCGCCTCGTTCGCGGCTGAGCCCGATGCGCAGGTTCCAGCTTGAGAGCGGCAGGGCGTTCAGCGACTGGGGCTCGAACATCCACTGGTTTTTAAGCACGATCCGGTAATTCCGCTGGAGCGCAATAAACGGCGAAATCGCCCCCTTGCCCGGTTTCGCAGCTTGCGCAACGAGCGAGGAAGACGAGCCGACAACGACAAGGGTCCGCCGCGGCATGAGGCGGGCCGTGAACCGGCAGACGCTTCCTTCCCGCTGCACTTCAGGAATTTCAACAATGGTTGCGGCATCGCAGTCGATTGAGGAGAATCGCTTCGCCTGCGGCACTTCGACCCTGATAGTGCATTCCTGACGCTCCGACCGGTTATGGATGATGTAAAAGCAGCACTTCTCTCCGTTCCCGTCGGCGACCAGGACGTCAGGGGTTCCCTGTTCATGCGCACTGATCTTTATACGGCCGGGAATGTTGCCGAAGGAGCGTTCCATATCGTCATTAACGACGACGCGCGAACCGCTCTTCTTCGGGTTGAGCAGCTTTTCGATGCGTCGAGACACACTGCTGTTGATCCCGTCTTCAAACGTTCCCCTGGGCGTTTCATTGACGAACAGGATAGTTCCGCGCCGTGAAACGAGCTTTTCAAGGAAGACTAATAGGCTGCGCGAAATGAGCGGCGCATACGGGATGACCAGCGCCCGGTAGGCGCCTTTGCCTTTACGGTCGTTCCTGCCGAACTCGCCGCTTCCCTTTACGGCACAGCGGACCAGGTACTCTTCGGAAAGAATGTCAAAATCGAGATTCTGCCGGGTCAGGGCATTGACGGTCTTCTGGAGAAGTTCTTTACCCGCGGCCGGCGATTCGGGGTTTTCCGGCGAATAGGTCGCCCTGATTGCCGGAGCCGGCGAGAACAGCGCGACAGGCCGCGAAAAGGAGACGTTCCGCAGCAATTCCTGCATGCGCGCAGCATAGTCGCAGAGCGGCTTGAAATAACTGCCGAGCTGCCGGAACCAGACTGGATTATGGGGCGTTTTGAGATAATTTTTCCGGTCAAGCGACAAGAAACAGC
>CAISVC010000306.1 GCA_903888815.1 uncultured Fibrobacterota bacterium | reverse complement strand
TGTTATATGGATTACTTGCCCAATTCGATGGCCAGCCGCCCATACCTTCGCAATCGTAATCGTGGGGCAAAATGACCAGGATCATCGTAAGCCCGCGCGCTTCCGACCAGTTTATCAGGCTATCGATCCTGGTGCATTTGCCCTGGTCGTATTTTCCCATCCCCGACGCATTCGACTCTATCAGGTTATTTCCGCCGCTCTGGTCATAGGTGCCGTTCCAATAAACGTACGTATTGCATCCCATGGATTGGAGCTGGTCCAATCCGCTGGTAGTAACGCTCCACGGGTAACAGGGACCTATTCCGTAGAAGGACGTGCCGTCATCATAACTCAGGTATCGCTTGTTCGGGGCTATTTTTACCCATCCATGATAATTAGAGGCAACACAACTGAAACTCCCTGCGCTACTCTGACCTGAACCGGTGGCGTCAGTTGCCTTCACCACATAGCTCCAGGTTCCCGTCTCGTTTGCGGCGAACCGGACTTTCCATTGCGTACCATTATAAAATCCATTAATCCTCCAGAGTTTATTCGTGGGCGAGGTAACTTCCGCCCACAGGTCGATCTGGGCCGGATCATAGGGATTGGTATACGTAGCAGTGAGGCCCACCGTGAGCTCCAACTTTACGTATTTTCCAACCTGATCGGCGCTCCGGGTCACCGTCGTGATGCTCGGTGCCGCCCAAAGCGTCAGCGCGGACGCCGCAATCATCATCACTGTTTGCATGAGATCTTTTCTGATCATAAACCGACTCTCCCCGTTTCAGTTGAATGGCTTAAGCCTCTTGCTGATCCATATACCTTTACTAATAGCATGGCGAAGACCGAGGCGCTGGCGCAGGCGATAATCAGACATTGTGCGAAAAGCCTATGGCGATTTTTCATACGTGGGTTACGTGCTTCTCTGGTAAAAAGGCGCTGCAGGCTTTACAGCCTCCCGCAGCGCCTGCCTGTTAACAAAATACCCGTTACTGTGCTTCAATGTCCCGGTACGATAACCAGGGTACGCAGCTGTTTCCCTGCCGCCGCAACCGTCACGACATAAGCACCCGGCCGCAGCCGGCTGGTGGAAACCGCGGCAGTGGTCCCTTTTGCAATGCCTGCGGCCTCAAGAATCGTGCGTCCCTGCATATCAAACAATGCAACCTGCCAGACGCTGCGATCAGGAATACGGTACACCCGCAGTTTACTGCCGGCAACAGAAACATACATTTTCTGTATTTCCTGATCCGTCACCGTGCCGCGACGCGTACTCGGAGTCCCTATTGGAAAACAGGTCTGTGGCACATTAACACCGGCCAGGCACAACTGCGGATTCGTTCCGGCGCGGTCAACCTCGTCGAATTGGACGGTAATGGACTGGGTATCGCCGGGGGCAAGCGAAAAGTAGTTGTCATTAAAATGGACCGGCAGTATCCGTGTTCCGGTCCAGGGGGTTGTGCGCGTAAGCAGGAGCCGGCAGGCCACCGCAGGCAGCGTGCTGGTGTTTACGATTTTAAGCGTGATCGTATTTTCCACGCCGCTTCTCGTCCATGTTGCCTGCGCCGTCGTCATTGCCACCGTCGCCTGGGCCATGGTCAGCATGGCACTGATATTGGTGCTGCTGTTCGGAAGCCAGTAGAAATTCTTGGATACCAGATTCCCCGAAGCATCCCTGAGTTTCAGGTCCAGAAAATAGGGCGTGGAGGTGCCTGCCGTTATGGCAAAAACGTTGCTGCTGGCATCGGCAGCCGTGTTGACTGCCGCGGTGTTGTTCCACGCTCTTGTCCCGTTGAGATTATAGGTCGCTGCGGATACCGAACAGTTGCTGATTGCGTTTCTCGTATTGTTGATAACCGAGACCTGGTAGGCGCCGGTACCGTAGTACATCACATGAATCGGTTCGGCTCCTTTCTGGCTGCCATACATGGCACCCGTCCCTTCCATATAGTAGTCGTAGGTCTGCCACATCAGGCTCGGCCACACGCAGTTCGACATCCACAGAAGCAGGCCCGTGGCTCCGGTGAATCGTTTGGCCTGCAGGGCCTCAAAAGCTGCCCGGTAGTCGTCGTAGTTCATGAGCTGGGACCTCAGGCCGCACTGCTGGATGGTCGAGGGGGTGCCGTACAGCGTGGTCATGGCGTTGGTATAATTCGACGGGGTCCCGTTGCCGGCGCAGTAGTCATGCCAGGACCACCACGAATTTCCCATGGGCATCTGATTGGCAGTGGGGAAGGTGGCGACCATGCTTTCGTACGACATTACGGTCGGGCCTCCGAATTCGGTATGGAACCCGGAAATGGCGGCGTAAGCATTAGCCGGGCTCGTATACGTATACGGTCCGCCGCTATGCACGCCGTTAGATCCGGAAGAGGGCTGAACGTAACGCGTCCCGTCAAGCTCGGTATGAAAATTCTGCAGCGCCGTAAGAAACGCCGCGGTCGGCGCGGTCTCGTTGCGTTCGCACCAGAGCACCACGCTGGCATGATTGCGCGCCCGGTAGATCTTGTCCCGCATATTGGCTATGAAATTGGCCTGATCATTGGCCGGGGTCGGCCCGTCAGCCGAGTGCGGCTCCCAGAAATCCGACCAGACCATGATGCCGTACTGGTCGCAGAAGCTGTAGAACGGCTCGTTGTCGCTCATGCCGATCCAGTCGCGCAGCATGTTGAAGTTCATTTCTTTATGATACCTGACCTTGTTCTCGGTCTTGTGTAAATCCCACCGCTTCATTGCGTCGTCCATGCCCCAGTTGCCGCCCCTGGACAGAATACGCTGGCCGTTGCAGCTGATGATAAGGTTGCCGCTGGCAGTGGAATACGAGTACTGGCGGAAGCCGAAACGGAACGTGGAAGTGTCGGATACGGCAAGACCATTATTTGGAGTAAAGGAAATATTGCAGGTATAGAGGTTCGGGTTGCCGTAACCGTTGGGCCACCACAGCAACGCGTTCGCCATCGTGAGGTTCGGGAAGGTGACGTTCAGCGTGTCTGATGCCGGAACGGTCACGGTCTGCGGCGTGAACTGCGTGGTACCGTTGACATTGGCGGCGAGCGTACCGGTAACGGCCGCAGCGGTCGCATTCCGGAGCATTACCTGCAGCGTAACCGTTGGGGTCGTGGTCACATTGGTGGTTCTTATCCACGGGTGCCTGATCGCCACCGGGCCGGTCACCCGCACGTACACCGGCTTCCATATTCCCATACTGCGGTCAGGAATGGTGGGTATCCAGTCCCAGCCCTGCGTGGCGATAAAGGTAGGGCCGTCTTGGGTCATGGTGCCGCCGTTACCGCCGCAGTTGCCGCTTTGCTTGGTATGGTAGACTCCCGGATTGTAATTGCCGCGGATCTTTACCGCAACGTAATTGGTCCCCGACACTGCAATACCCGTGACATCGAACTTCGCCTCTCTGAATGCCCCATACATGGTACCGACCTGGGTGCCGTTCATAAAAATCGTGGCATAATAGTTGATACCGCCAAGTTCGAGCCAGACGCGCTGGCCTGTGGCAAAATTGACACTGAATGTGGTGCGGAACCAGTATCTCTTCTGCTGGTTGGCCAGGTCCGGAATGCTGATCATGTTTTCGCCGTAATTTGGGTCAGGATAAACGCCGCGGTCTACAAGGGTGCTGAGCACTGTCCCCGGCACCGTGGCGGCATACCAGTTCGACGCGTCATAGGCCGACGTTGCAATCGTGGTTCCCGGTGTTGCACCGACCGCAGCGCTGTCCTGCATCCTCCAGCCGGTGACTTCAGAACTTTGCTGGGTCCATGCGGCAATCGCAGCGAGCCCTAAAAACCATACTGCTTTCTGCAAGACTCTCATACCGACCCTCCTTTAATTTTAGTTAAATAACTATCTCTCCTATAATAATATAGTCATAAATTTTAAAAATGTTCAATAATTTTCATAATAATAATATTCAAAGGAAATTACCGCCCCAAACCATTTAGAAACCATACTCAATCTTAGCCATCCATCCCCAGTTTCCCTTGCCGTCCATTGCCTCTTCCGGATCGCCGTTGGACGTTCCTGTCAGGGAAGTTTCAAGAATGGTATGATCCCTGGCTGCCTGGGCCGTGAGCTTTACATTTTTTAAAATAGTCTTTTTTGCATAGATGGACCAGTGCCATGGCCCGCCATACGGATCGACCCGACGCCCTTGATTGCCGTATTTCCAGGGATATGGATTTTGCTCGTAGCCTCCGCCGATGGGATAGACGCCCCAATAGCTGTTGGCAAAATTATTGTCCCACCACTCGCCTTCAACCGACAGCACATCCATTGCTCCGAAAGTGGGGACGTTAAACCCGATTACTACCGGCAGCCGTTTTTTAATGTCATTATAACCCGGAGCCAGATTGTTCAGAGAACCCTGTATAGAATCCGGTTCTTTGTAATTATCAATTCCATTCAAGCACGCTTCGCTGTAAAGCCGACAGTCGTTCTTTCCCCAGAGCTCCTTAAAGGGCAGGTACCGTTTGAAATCGAGCGACAGCCGCACCATCACTTTTGTTCCTGCAAAGGTAAGGTTATGTCCGACTTGAGACTCAGGCGGCGGTGTCGTTAATCGTTCATCGACGGACAACATCCGGCAGCCCATGATACCCGCGCCGATCTCTGCGAACTGCAGCAGGTTATAACTGACAAGGTAGGTAAGCGAGAAGTCCCTGATCGGCCACAGATATACTTCGCTTGTCAACAGCAGGTCCTGCTGCAGCGATGAAAAAAAGGTGCTGCTGATACGAAGCCCGAGAAGGCGCGTATAGGGTGAATCAAAATGCGTCGGCAGATACTGCGGATAGGGGTTGATGCGGAGAAGGTAATCGCCGAAGTTGCGGCTGTCAGGGTTGTATTTGAACGGAAAAAAACCCGCGCCGATGCTCAGGAAAGGTGCGTCGGGGTTTCCCCTGGAGTACATTATTTCAGCATGATGAATGTCCCACCGGAACCGCGGACCTAACAGTTCGTAGCCAAAATTGCTTCCATCGCTCGGCAGGCAGTACGGTGAGTAGAGCGCGCCTTCGGCGGCCATAGTCAGGCTTAATCCATTCTCATTCTTTACTGTAACGCCGAATTGCATCAGGGCCTGCTGCATCCAGTAATGGAGAAGTCTTCCTGCGGAGGGATATTGAGCATGGGCGTACTGCCCTTTTGCAATCTGACCGAATTCATACGAGGTCATCCCGAACACCTGGGTTTGCAGCGAACCCGCATTCGCGTCCGGCTCGCTCCAGGCCGAAACGGCAAATAACGTAATACCCACCATCATGCTGTCTCTTAAGCAACGCAGATTTGTCACCATATACGCTTCTCCTTTGCTGTATCGTTTAAATGTTTACCCCGCACGCCTGATGAGGATAGAAGATCCACCTGTGAAGCATGGCTCTTTCCCTGGAGGGCGGGGTCAGGTACTATGATGAGTTGCTTACCGATATACTCAATTATATATAAAAATCACCAAAATTGCTTATACATTGCTTATGCAATGGCTTTTTTGTGCTGATGTCCTTTCCAGCCATAAAACGCCAGGTAGCAGTAACAGATGATCGGAATAAAAAACGAAAAGTGATAGCCGTGCATCACATCGGCAACCCTTCCCTGCACCAGCGGGACAATGGCGCCGCCGAGAATCATCATGACGAGGAGCGATGATCCCTGCGACGTATGCTGGCCGAGGTCTTTTATCGCGAGCGTGAAAATGTTCGACCACATGATGGAATTGAACAGCCCTATGCCGATGACGGTCCATAGTGCAACATATCCGGTGGTGGCCATGGTGATGACGAGCAGCGTCATGACGATCATTGAAAAAACGAGCAGGGTCTTTCCGGCATGTGACTTGCCGATAATGAAGCCGGCATACTGGATAACGAGGAAAATGATGAACGGCGTAACATTGCTGAACGCAAATGCATTTCCGCTTTTGATGCTCTCGAAATACACGATGCCATAAATAAGCAGAAATGCCAATACTGCGGTGATGAACATTTTTATGTACATGGACGTCTGGCTTTTGTTGTCACCGAGCGAAATGGCGCCCAGGAAACGGCCGATCATGGCCCCGCCCCAGTAAAAAGCAAGGAACGATTTCGCCGTGATCTCGGGCAGGCTGACTACCTCCTTTGCATAGTTGATGAACAGGCTGCCGATGCTTACTTCTGCGCCGACATAGACAAAAATGGCAATCATACCCAGTACCAGATGCGGATAGCGGAGGGCGCCGATTCCCTTTTCGATCTGCTCGTGGCTTTTAAACAGCGGCAGAGGGGTGCATTTGATGAGCACTGCAAGGAGCAGAAATATGCCTGCAAAAGCAAGGTAGGGCAGCTGCACGCCGAGTGCGGTCATGGGAAGACCCGTATCCGTGAGGATCGGCTTGCCCGCCGCGTTGAGAAGCGGTGCACCGATCTTTGCGAAGAAATGGAACACCAGGTAGCCGCCGATAATGGGCGCGATCGTGGTCCCGAACGAATTGAACGCCTGCGAAAGGTTGAGGCGGCTCGACGCTGTTTCCGGTTTGCCTAAAAGCGCGACGTACGGATTGGCCGCGATCTGCAGCAGCGTAAAGCCGATGCCGAGGATGAACAGCATGGCCAGAAACAGGCCGTACTCTTTTATTGCGGCCGCCGGGTAGAAGCCGGCGCAGGCTATGGCCGAAATAATGAGCCCCCAGATCAGGCCGTTCTTATACCCCATTTTGCTCATGGGGTCGCCCCACAGCACCGAAATGAAGAAATAGATTACCGAACCGATGAAATATGCCCCGAAGAAGGTGAACTGCACGAACATGGACTGGAAGCGGTTCAGTTCGAATATTTTTTTCAGGAACGGAATCAGGATGTCGTTCAGGACGGTAATGAAGCCCCACATGAAAAACAGCGTGGTGATGACAATAAAGGCGGTGCGGTAGTTGCGGCTGCTGTCATCGCCCGTTACAGCCGTTCCGGCATTTGCATTTACGGTTGGGACTGCCATGGTCACTCCGTTTCAGCTGAAGGTGAATATTCCGTGCGAATACCGCTTACACAAGCAAAGAGAATATAATCTGGACTTGGAGGAAAAAGGAACAGGAAAATGAAAATAGTTAAAATTTTTAAAGCGAAGGGATGCCGTTCGACTTCTGCTGCCGTTACCCGCATTTATTGACTCATTTCCCCAGGACTAAGTATATTTCATGGCTTTCTATAAACGGTTTTCCGCCGGATTTTCAACTATAACGGTCGTAACCAATTAACATTTTCCTCAGGAGGGTTTCATGGCAGTAAAAGTCGGGATTAACGGTTTCGGAAGAATCGGACGACTGGTTTTCCGCGCAGCATGCACGCGTAAGGACATCGAGATCGTCGGTATCAATGATATTATCGACGCGAACTATATGTCGTATATGCTCCGCTACGACTCGGTCCACGGCCGGTTCAGGGGACAGTCTGAAGTGAAGGACGGCAAACTCGTGGTCAACGGCAGGGCGATCCGCGTGACTGCCGAAAAAGACCCGGCGAACCTGAAGTGGAACGAGGTGGGCGCTGAGTATGTCGTCGAATCCACCGGTCTTTTCCTGGACAAGGAAAAGGCGGGCGGGCATCTCAAGGCCGGAGCGAAAAGGGTCGTTCTGTCCGCTCCTTCCAAGGACGACACCCCGATGTTCGTCATGGGCGTCAATCATAAATCCTATAAGGGAGAGGCTATCGTTTCCAACGCTTCGTGCACGACCAACTGTCTGGCGCCGCTTGCAAAAGTCGTCAATGACAAATGGGGCATTATCGAAGGCCTCATGACCACGGTGCATGCCCTCACCGCAACCCAGAAAACCGTTGACGGCCCGTCCATGAAGGACTGGCGCGGCGGACGCAGCGCAGGCTTCAACATTATTCCGTCTTCCACCGGCGCGGCAAAAGCGGTGGGCAAAGTGATCCCCGAGCTCAAGGGCAAGCTCACGGGAATGGCGTTCCGGATTCCGACCGCCGACGTTTCGGTCGTGGATCTGACCTGCCGTCTGGCAAAACCGGCGACGTACGATGACATCAAGGCCGCGATGAAGGCCGCTTCCGAAGGCGAACTCAAGGGCATACTCGGCTATACGGACGAGGATGTCGTGTCAAGCGACTTTATAGGCGAAACGAGGACCTCGGTGTTCGATGCCAAGGCCGGTATCGCGCTTTCGGACACGTTCGTCAAGCTCGTTGCATGGTACGACAATGAGTGGGGTTATTCCTGCAAAGTCCTCGACCTCATTGCGCACATGGCGACAATTTAAATTATTATTTCTTGAGCTAAAGGTAGTCGATTGGGTGTGGGGTGCCTGCCTCGCCGAAGCGGCTACGCGCAGGCAGGGGCACTATTATTGCAGCGCTGAGCTTCAGTTTACCCCCACCCTCAAGCTTCAGTCGCGTTGAAATCAAAATAACTGAACAAATTGTCAATCGTAAATACCGATGTAGCGGCATCAAAAAGGGGTTTGCGCTCAAAGGGTCCCTCAGGGGTGGCCTGATTTGTCCGCCGAAGCATATGTTTTGCGAAGGCGGAAAGGCCGGGGGCCTCAGGGAAGGAGCGCAAGCCCAGTGTTGATGCCGTCATAACGACACTAAGGGGGATAGACCATGGGAATTGCAAAAAAAACCGTGCGCGACATTGCACTTGCCGGCAAACGGGTGATCATGCGGGTTGACTTCAACGTCCCGCTCAAAGACGGCGTGATTCAGGATGATACCCGTATCACGGCAGCATTGCCGACTATCAAGTACATCCTTGAACAGAAGGCTGCAAGCCTGGTGCTCATGTCGCACTTAGGCGATCCGAAGAAGGACACGCAGAAGGCAAAAGAGAAGGCCGAAAAGGACGGCAAACCGTTTGACGAAAAGAAATATATCGAGGGCAAGCACAGGATGGCGCCAATCGCGGCCCACCTTGCACAGTTGCTCGGCAAGCCGGTGAAACTCGCGCCTGACTGCATGGGCGAGGAGACGAAAAAGATAGTCGCGGGTCTTTCGAACGGCGAAGTGCTGCTCCTTGAAAACACCCGGTTTCACAAAGAGGAAACCTCCAAAGACCCGGCAGAGCGGGAAAAAATGGCCAGGGTGCTGGCTTCGTACGGCGATGTCTACGTGAACGACGCGTTCGGCACCGCGCACCGGCCGCACGCCTCCACCGAAACAATCGCTCATTATCTGCCTGCGGTGGCGGGATTTCTCATGGAAAAAGAGATAGAATTCCTTGACGAAAAGGTGTTGAAAAATCCAGCCAAGCCGTTCATCGCGATTATCGGCGGCGCAAAAGTTTCGTCAAAGATCGCAGTGCTGGAAAGTCTGCTTAATAAGGTCAATAAGCTGATTATCGGCGGCGGCATGGCCTATACCTTTCTTAAAGCGCAAGGGATAGCCGTGGGCAAATCGCTTGTCGAAGATGACCAGATCGAGACCGCAAAGAAAATCCTGGCTGCGGCGCAGGCCAGATCGGTCACGCTGCTTCTGCCTGTTGATCATATTATGGGCAAGGAGTTCTCGGTCGAGACTGAATCAAAGAATTCGAATGGCGCTGCAATAGAGGACGGCTGGCTCGGCATGGACATCGGGCCCGCGACCGTAAAAAAGTTCAAGGATGCGCTCGCCGGCGCAAAGACCGTGTTCTGGAACGGCCCCATGGGCGTGTTCGAGTTCCCGAAGTTTGCAGCGGGTACCACCGCGATCGCCATGACCTTGGCAAATCTTCCGGGAGCGATTACGGTAATCGGCGGCGGCGACTCGGTGTCTGCGGTTAAAAAAGCCGGCGTTGCCGCGAAAATGTCGCATATTTCCACCGGCGGCGGAGCGTCGCTTGAGCTGGTTGAGGGCAAGGAGCTGCCGGGGATCAAGGCATTGAACGACAAGTAATAAAAAGTATTTATGAATTGCCTGTGGGCCTCTCTTGAAAAGCCCTTTTATCGGTCATTCTCTCGGGAATGCGAAAGTTCGCCGCAGGCGGATTTCTGAAATGAACTAAACGGGTGCGCAAGCATTCCTGAGAGAAGGGAGCTTCCGAGTTAAAAGGGCGTTGAGAGAGGGGCCCACAGGCAAATTTTGGCGGCGCGAGACTGGTGCCGGAAACCTTCCAGAGCGCTGCCGGACATTTTCCTCTGGCAGCCCCAACTCGCCTGCCTCCGGCAGTCTCGAACATGGCACCCAGCCGGCGGAAAACATCCGGCAGCACTCTGGGAAAAAGCTTATTATCACCGAAACGAACCGGACTTATCGGAATTAGATTTTGATTACAGGGGTGCCGGACACTATTTTTATAACGCTTTTCACTGTACAGCAAGAGCACATAAGGGAGCATTAATGGCACGGAAGAAATTCATTGCGGGTAACTGGAAAATGAACACCACGCTCGACGAAGCCCGGGCACTGGCAAAAGGGCTTGTCGAGGCGTGCGGGAAAATTACGGATGTCGATGTGGCAGTGTGCCCACCGTATACCAATCTGCAGGCGGTCGGCGAAATCATAAAAGGGTCGAGTATCAAACTCGGCGCCCAGGACGTTCACTGGGAGGCGAAGGGCGCCTATACGGGAAAGATTTCATGCGCCATGCTGAAAAGCGTGGGCGTGACCTATGTGATCATCGGCCATTCCGAGCAGCGGACATATTTTCATGAGACTGATGAGACGGTGAACAAGAAGGCAAAGGCGGTTTTGGCAGCAGACCTGCGGCCGATAATCTGCGTGGGCGAGACGCTTGCTGAACGTAAAGCAGGCAGGCTCACCGTGGTGGCGGAACGCCAGGTCAAGGGTGCCTTTGCCGGGATTTCAGAGGCGGACGCGCTGAAATGCACTATCGCGTACGAACCGGTATGGGCTATCGGGACCGGCGAAGTGGCGACGCCGCAGCAGGCGAACGAGGCGCACCAGTTCATTCGAAAAGTGATTGTGTCAGTGTATAATAATGCCGCCGCAGAAGGGATACGTATCCAGTACGGCGGCAGTATGAAACCTGACAATGTGAAAGATCTCCTTGCACTCTCTGACGTTGACGGCGGCCTGATCGGCGGTGCGGCGCTCAAAGTGCAGGATTTTCTGGGAATTATTAAACCGGTATAAGCAAATTAACAGGCGGTGAACCTATGATGATTCTTTTCTGGTTTTTACTGGTCGTTTTCGTTCTGATATGTGGTATTATATGCTTTCTTGTCCTGATTCAGTCGGACAAGGGAGGCGGCATCTCGGGCGCAATCGGCGGCGGACTCGGCGGGGCCAACAGCCTCCTCGGCACGCAGGATACGGCGAATATCCTTACGCGCGGGACCGTGATTTTCGGATCAGCATTTTTCGCTATCTGCATCATCATGTCGTTTCTCATGTCAAAGCAGACCGTGACGGTCGAGAAATCGCTTCTGCAGAAACGTGCGGAGAAACAGCAGAATTATTCCCCGGCGTCCGTGCTGGACCGGGGAGGGCTTCCCATCAAGCAGTCGCCGGAGGGCGCACCGGGCGCCGAAGCGATTCCGGGGCTGCCAATAACAAAACAGGCGCCTGCCGCACCGGCAGGGTCAAAGACATTGCCGGTTGGTGCGATACCGATCGGGCCGCCGAAGAAGCAGGGCACGGTTAAGAAATAGACGATTTTTGCGGATGTGGTGGAATTGGCAGACACGCTACTTTGAGGGGGTAGTGGGCTTCGGCCTGTGCTGGTTCAAGTCCAGTCATCCGCACTCCACTTTTTTACCTGTAATTCGTTGATTTTCAACATTCTCGTTTTTCAGCAAGGCTTTTGCCTGGAAGATCGGCGAGAGCCCTTTTTACGTATAACACAGTTATCCGCAAAAGGCCTAGGGGCTTTTTTAAACTGTTTTTTACTCTTCAGGTCACGCAAATCTCACGCAGCAAGGGTTTGAAAAATTGCAATCGTCTGGGGACCAGGAGATTACAGAACGCACATACTACTTTTGGCAAGTAGTGTGTTCTCCATTAAAGTTCAAGGCAGACAACTTGCTTTTTGTTGTTATTTTCTTAGTGGAATTGGGCTTACACCTTGTGCTATGCAGAAATTCCATAACACCACAGAAATAGTTCCCAATTTTATTGTCGTCGTGCGTGTTTCCTGTTGTTTATTATATCAAATCATGATATATTATATAATGTAATATCCGCTATTTCTCTGAAAAGAAATTCCACAAGGGGGTTCCTATGTTTTCACGGCAGCAGCGATTGCCGCTGATAGCTGTATGTGCAGGAGGAATCTTATTCCTATCCGTATTCGGCGCGACAATATATACAAGCAGGACAGCACAAAAGATGGGTTCTGCTGCGGCATTCGGCGCGACAATATATACAAACAGGACAATAGAAAAGATCGCTTCTTCCGCGGCCGGCGATACCGACAAGGTCACCGTGACGATGTATGCGGAGGGGAAATACGATACCATACGGGAGTACGACACCCTTTATGATACGACATGGGCGTACGACACCACTTATGATACGACATTGACGTACGACACCCTTTATGATACGACCCGGAAGCCGATCGATGTCGTGCTTGGCATGGATCTTTCGACCTCAATGGCCGGGGTCGACAGTACCATTGACCCGGAAAAAAGGCCGCGCATTGTCTGGACCAAGCTCGCGGCCCTCCACTTCCTGGACAGTCTCAAACCGGGCGACCGAGTTGCGGTGATGGGATGGACTGCGGTCAATACACCGAACATAACAGACACTTCCAATAATCGCCGTTATTTCCATAAATGGTGCGACTTTACCACTGATTTCAACATCGTCCGTTCGTTTATCCGCGACAGCATCTTCATAGACAACACGCAGAGAATTGTCGATACAGTCGATGGCCAGGTACTGGTCGTGCGCGATAATATTCCGAACGCCACGTTCACGAGCACGCCCATGCACATATCGACCGTTATAACCGCCTCCCATCTGTCGGATGTCGGCAGACCGGCAGCGACCCGGGCGGTCATCATGCTTACCGACGGCATAAACAACGACGGTCTGGCCCAGAGCGTTCCCGCAGGCCTTCTCGACAGCCTGAAAAGAACGAAAGACCAGCGGTTCTATGCAATCGGTTTCGTTGCCGGCGACACGGCGGAACTGCGCACCCTTACCAGCGCCGGCGGAGGCACGTATTACAACGCAGCCAATCTGCACGAGCTCGATTCGGCCTATGCCGCGCTTGCGGAACTGCTTATTTCAGAGAAATTCGACACGACCGTCTCGACAAAGGAGAAATTCGACACGACTGTCTCGACAACGGGGAAAATCGACACGAGTATCTCGACAAAAAAGATTCAGGTTGTGCAGGACACTGCGGTGCCCGGCGTGGACGCCCTCCTTCTTTTCGACAACAGCGGCTCAATGGGTGGAGCGAGAATAACGGCCGCCAAACAGGCCGGACATGATTTTGTGGGAAAGCTTGGAGACAGCGACCGGGTGGCCATTCTCAGCTTCAGCACCCCGAGCCTGTATGACACCATTGCCAATTTTACCCCTTACTACAGATTTGACATTGCGCTGACGGCCATGGATGCGCAATTAACCGCAAACGGTGCCTCAACAGCGGTATGGTATGCTACGGAGAAAGCGGTCGAATACATGCGGGCCAATATGCGGAACGGCGCCCAGCCCGCGCTGGTAGTCCTTACCGACGGGCAGGACAACAGCAGCGGCAGCGGGACCGGCATGGGCAGCTCAAGCAACGCCGCTTTCGATTCGCTCATGCGCTTTCTCACGCCGCTGGGGTCCAGTGTGCCGGTTTTTACCATTTCTCTCGGCAGTCAGACAAACACGAGTCAGCTCCAGGCGATCGCACAGTCAACCGGCGGTGCCTATTACCTGGCTGCAACGGCTGACTCGCTGTCCGCAATTTACAAGGATATCGCCCAAGTCATCATCAACAATGTCGGGGCGCGCAAAGTCAGGATCGTAGAAACCGTACCGCCGGCCTATACCTATATTGCCGGGTCCCAGGCCGCCGGACCTTCGAATCAGACCACCTTTGATTCGATGTATTCGGTCACCGGGACAGGCGGGACCACGCTCACCTGGACAGCGCCGATTCTTTCCGTGTGGGACACGCTCCAGGCCCAATACAGGATATTCGTCCCGGCTGCGAATGCGGGCGATGATCTCGGCAAGACGCTCGCGAGCGATATCACGTATCAGGATAATGAGTCTAAGGATCATGAGGTCGTCTTCGGCGACGCGGCGCCGGCACCTACTGTCCTTATTTCTCCTGTAAATTATGCCGCCGATGTACCGGTGACGCCGACACTCCTGTGGCACAAGGTGAACGCTGCGCAGACCTACGGCGTGATGGTGTCGCTCACCACGGATTTCAGCGCGCCGGTGGTGGATGTGTCATTCATGAGAGATACGAGCTATACGCTCAGCGTGACGTTGGCCAACCTCACCACATACTACTGGCGCGTCAATTGCTCGAATGCGTTCGGCACCAGCGCATGGTCGACCGTGTGGCATTATACCACGGTCATCACCGCGCCCGGCGTGCCTACGCTTTCATCACCGGTCAATGGTGCGGTGAACGTGACGCTGAACCCGACGTTGAGCTGGATGGCGCCAGGCACGGGCGGAGCGCCGTCGTCGTATCAGGTGCAGGTATCAACCGAATCGACGTTTGCGTCCACGGTTTTCGACACGACGGTGGATGCGGCCATGAGGGCCTGTGCATTGAGGGGGCTTTCGGGCAGCACGACCTACTACTGGCGGGTGAGTGCGATAAACCCAGGAGGCAGTGCGTGGTCTGCGGTGCGGAGCTTCACGACGTTGCCGCAGCTGCCTGACGTACCGGTGCTCGCATTGCCGGCGGATGCCAGCACGGACCAGCCGTTAACCGGCCTTGCGCTGAGCTGGAATGCGGCGGCCAGAGCGGTGACCTATCGTGTGCAGGTCTCGACAATGAGCACTTTTGCTGTGTTAAATTACAATACGACCGTGGCTGCGCCCGCGGTTTCACTGACACTGGCCGCGATATCATACCAGACGACCTACTACTGGCGGGTGAACGCGACGAACCCAGGCGGGACGAGCGCGTGGTCTGCGGTATGGGGCTTCACGACAGTGCCGCAGCCGTCTGACGTGCCGGTGCTTGTATCGCCGGCGGATGTTAGTGGAGGCCAGCCGATAAACGGCCTTGAACTGAGCTGGAATGCGGCGGCCAGGGCTGTAACCTATCATGTGCAGGTATCGACGGCGAGCGATTTTACTTCGACCTATTCCGATACGACGGTAGCTGCGCCTGCGGTTTCACTGACGGTGAGCGGGATGGAATACCTAACGATCTACTACTGGCGGGTGAACGCGACGAACCCTGGCGGCACAAGCGCGTGGTCGAGCGTATATCGTTATGCCACGATCATTGCTGCGCCCGGCACCGCTGCGCTTTCGTCACCGGCCGATGGCGCGACGAACGTGGCACTGAACCCGACGTTGAGCTGGACTGCGCCGGGCGCTGGCGGAGCGCCGTCCTGGTATTATGTGCAGGTCTCCACCGAATCGACGTTTGCTTCGACGGTTTCCGACACGGCGGTGATTGCGCCAACGACGACGTTGACAGCGAACGGGCTTTCGACCAGCACGACCTACTACTGGCGGGTGTGTGCGGTAAACGCGGGAGGCCTCGCGTGGTCTGCGGTGCTGAGCTTTTCGACCGTCAAACGTCTTCTCATCCCGATCAATGCCGGCTGGAACATGATTTCCCTGAATATCCACCCGGTTGATTCCGCCGCCGATACGATTCTCGGCCCGCTCTCGCGCAAAGAGTTCATTCTGGCGAAAAACGAACTCGGAGAGGTGTACTGTCCGTTACTCTCCATAGACGATATCGGTTCCGTTCGTACGGGGAAAGGCTATCAGGTTTACTCTGGTGCCGCCGACACCATACGGGCGGCCGGATCGGCGGTCAATACGGCCTCCAGTCCCCTTTCACTGCCGTCCGGCTGGAGCATGATCGGCTATCTGCCGCAATCGGATATGCCCATAGTGACGGCCCTGGCCGGAATCACCCCGCAGATACTGATTGTAAAGGATAACGACGGACAGGCGTACTTTCCCGACTATTTTCTCGACGATATCGGAACCATGAGGGTGGGCGCAGGGTACCAGGTGTTCATGAAGGCTGCTGCGGTTCTGACCTATCCGGGGTTTGTCACAATGGCGAAAGCGGCCGCCGGTGCTCATGCGATGATAACATTGCCGGTGCCGAGGCATTATGTGTTTAAACTGAATACCGGCAACAATCTTTCGGTAGTGGCGTCCCGCGTCACCCTGCAGGGACGGATTGCTCCGGACAGCAGCGAGATCGGCGCTTTCGACAGCAGGGGAAAACTGGTGGGCGCAGCCGGTGTTTTGAACGGCCTTTCAGCCCTTGCCGTATGGGGCGACGACCCGCAGTCAAAGGAGAAAGAGGGGTGCGGGCCTTCTGAAATGATCACCTTCAGGCTCTGGGACGGCAAAAAGGAATATCCTCTTGATTTACAGTGCGGGGCTGAACCGCGATACAGTGCGGACGGTATTCTCATCGGTGCGCTCTCGGTTCCGGAGGGGTTCTTTATTACCGAGTTTGCGCTGTCCAAAGCGTACCCCAATCCGTTCAGGGGAGGAGGAAGCATAAAGATAGCGTTTGATGTTCCCATGATAGCGGGGACAGCGGAGCATGCGGTTGAGATTAATGTCTACGATATCAAAGGCAACCTTGTACAGCGGCTTGCAAAAGGCGGCTACAAGGCCGGGCATTACTGCATCGCGTGGGACAATGCGGCGGGCAATGACCGGAAGTTCAGCTCGAATCTCTATATTGTCCAGATGAGAGCACGGAATTTCGATCAAAAGATAAAGGTATTCAGAATCAGATAAACAGGAGAACGACATGCCCGTTTTCAAATCAACCCGATTTCATTCGGCAGTGTTCGTTGTATCGGTTGCCGCGATCAGCGTGGGTGCCCAGACGCATTTTACGTTCACCTCCGCGACCGGCAACAATATGACGGT
>CAISVC010000305.1 GCA_903888815.1 uncultured Fibrobacterota bacterium | reverse complement strand
GTTTCCAGAATATTCCTATGAGGAACACCGCTGCAATCGCGGGCGCCAGCAGCCCCTGAACAGCCTGCAGATAGCGGTAGAGTACATTGCCCATTCCCTTCATGACCGGGATCCAGAGAATACCGAGTATCACGACCGTGGCGGTTGCGATTTTTCCCACGACCACATAGTGAATATCGCTTGCCGTTTTATTAAATTTCTTGTAAAAGTCTTCGACAAAGAGTGTGGCCGAGGAGTTGAACAGCGAGGCAAGCGAGCTCATGAGCGCAGCGAGCAGTCCGCACACAACGACGCCCTTGAAACCGATGGGCAGAAGCTGCGCGACGAGCGATGAAAACGCCTTGTCCGCATCGGGCTGTCCTATCGCATTGAGCGGCATGTGAAGAAGCCCTTTCTGACTGAGCGCATAGGCGATCATACCCGGAATAAGAAAGATGAACACGGGAAAGAGCTTGAAGTAGCCGGCGAAAATGGCGCCGCGCCTGGATTGCTGCTGGTTACGGCCCGCAAGGACGCGCTGTACGATATACTGGTCGGTACACCAGTACCAGAAACCGATGATGGCCGAGCCGAAGAGCACACCGGTCCACGGGAACTCAGGGTCGCTCGCAGAACGCACCAGATCCAGTTTGTTTCCGCAGATGAGCTCTACCTGGCCCCAGCCGCCGACTTTTACGAGTCCGACAATAAGGATCACGATCGAACCGACAAGGAGTATCGGGCTCTGCAGCACCGAGGTGTACATGATCGCCTTCATACCGCCGAACACGGTATAGAGGCCGGTAATCACCACAAGGCCGATGGCGCTGACCCAGAAAAAGTCAATGGTGTGGCCGAACATTTTTATGCTGTCAATGCCGAACACCGTGCCGAACACCACGCCGCCCGAGTATACGGTGACCGCGACCTTGGTAAGCACATAACTGACCAGAGAAATTATTGAGAGCAGGGAGCGCGCATGCGGGTCAAAACGCCTTTCGAGGAACTCCGGCATGGTAAATACTTTGATGCGGTCGTAGATCGGCACAAATACCCAGCCCAGCACCAGGATGAGCCATGCATGCATTTCCCAGTGGGCCATGGCCATTCCGCTGATAAAACCGGTGCCGGCAAGACCGACAAGGTGTTCGGAACCGATATTCGACGCAAAAATCGAAGAGCCGATGGAAACCCACCCTTCTTTGCGGCCTGCAAGGAAGTAATCGGTATCGGTTTCCTGCTTTTTCCGCATCGCAAGCCACACCGTGTAAACCATTCCCAGACCGAAAACCGCAAGTATCAGCCAGTCCAGCCAGTGAAAGGTCGATTGCATGATCGAGGCTCCTTTAGGTTAATTGTGGTTGGTATGCTGCAAGCCTGTCTATCTATCAAACAAAGGAATCCGTGTAAAGGCAAGATTTTACGAATGCTAAAATATAGGGTTTTTAAAGCTAAAAAGGCAAGGAAAAAATGCGCTGCCGGACGCGGGCATATACTGATCTTTTTCCTAACCTTCGAAATGGCTCTTTGAATCGTTTCTGAAAAAGAAGGAATCGTGCAAAACAAATGTTGCTGGCAGTGATTATTTTAATCCACAATATTTAACGGAAAAGGAAAGGTTTGCCCATGCATCTTGACGGCTCTTCTCTTTCTTTTGCTTTTGCGCTGCCGTTTCTCGGCATTCTGCTTTCGATCGCCATTGTCCCCCTGACCGCGCCTGCCTTCTGGAGCAGACATTACGGAAAAGTTTCTCTCGGCTGGAGCCTGATCGCTTTAAGCGCGATCGCTGTTGCGCAGGGAACCGGCGTCAGCCTTTACGCGCTCATTGAGGTCATGTTCGACCAGTTTATTCCCTTTATCATTGTGCTGCTCTCCCTTTTCACCATCACCGGCGGCATAAAAATCTACGGCAAACTGGGAGGCACGCCGGTCCTGAATACCATAATAATCCTTTTAGGCTGCTTTCTGGCGAACTGGCTCGGAACAACCGGAGCGGCGGTGCTGCTCATCAGACCTATACTTGCGGCCAATGCATGGCGGAAATTCAAGCTTCATACCATTATCTTCTTCATTTTTCTCGTCAGTAATATTGCAGGCTCCCTCACGCCGGTCGGCAATCCGCCTCTGCTCATGGGTTTTATCTGCAAGGTCAATTTTTTCTGGCCTTTAACAAAGCTTTTTCCGCCGACCGTTTTCAGCGTATTCGTGCTTTCAGCGATTTACCTGGTCCTCGATACTTTTTTCTATACCAGAGAAACCGCAAAACCGGCTGAAGGAGAAACAAAAGCCATCAGGGTGAAAGGAAAGATCAATTTTATTCTTCTTATCGGCGTCGTATTCGCGGTTCTGCTCTCAAGCCTGGACCTCGGCACTGCTTTTGCGCTGTATCATGTAAAGATGCCTGTGGCCGAACTTCTGGAAATCGGGGCGCTCGCCGCCATCACCTTCCTGTCGTGGAAATTGACAAAAAAAGAAACACGGGCGGCAAACAGGTTCACGTGGCATCCGATCCTTGAAGTCGGCAAGCTGTTTGCGGGGATCTTCGTCACCATGGCGCCGCTTATCGCCATGCTCAGGGCCGGCGCCGGCGGGCCGCTCCATTCCATCATCGGGAGCCTTACCGCACCTGACGGCAGTCCGGTCAACGCAATGTACTATTGGTCTTCGGGAATTCTTTCAGGGTTTCTGGACAGTGCTCCGGCCTATCTTGTTTTTTTCCAGACGGCGGCGGCAGGACATGGAAATACGGTTGCTGCGGCGCACTTTATGATGCAGCAGAATGCATCAACCCTGATCGCTATCACTGCCGGTGCATCGTTCATGGGAGCGCTTTCTTACATCGGCAATGCGCCCAACATGATGGTAAAAGCCATCGCGGAAGAAAACAGCATAAGAATGCCGTCGTTTTTCGGCTATATGGTATGGTCTTTCGGGATTCTTATTCCGCTTTTTTTTGCAGTGCAATGGCTTTTTATCAAATAAATATGGTTAAACTACCGTGCTCCCCTACGTTAATGATTTAAAGTTTTAAAACACTCATTCGCCCTGCAGACGGCATCCCTTATCATATCTTCGGCTTTGGCGGTGTTTCTGCTTGTTAGATAGGTTAAAAGCATTTTTTCATCGAGTTCCCGTGCGGCCATATCGCACGCTTCCCATGACAGAATGCTCCGGACAACACGGTCGATACCCTGTTTTTCGTTGTCATAAGGCCGGACCTGCATATCATGGCCTTTCCACCGATTGAAACCGGCTTTCCGCAGAAGGCCTGCAATGGCGATATTCATACCGTTGATGCGGGTGCCGTGATCGATATCGTATTTGCCCGGCCCTCCGAGGATAATACCGTCATTGTACCCCTGGCTGTTGAGATGCATGTGCACCATGGCGTTGTTGTCGAGTTCCTCCACTGAATCATACACATGATCAAGGCCGATCATTTCGGAATGACCGAATTCCTTGTTCACGCCTTTCTTTGTCCGGGTTATGCCGAACTCCTCTTCAAGTTTCCGCCAGAAGAGTATCGCGCTGGCAATGGTCGGAAGCAGCATCGCAGGATGCCCTTCATTCGGTTTCGGTTCGATGGCTATGTATAATTTTCCACCTGCCTTAGTCTCGTACGAACAGAGATCGGCAACGCTTTTCTTCAAATTACGGTACATTTCCGAGATTGCAATGGTAGCAAGGTCATAACCGTATGAGCCGTTCCATAAAACAAGAGTCGGGAAAAGGGCCGGGTCTTTATGCCACGCTTTGGCAAGGGTGCCATAGGCGATATCAACGGTCCTGCAGCCGAGTCCCTCCGCGGCCTTTCTTTCTTTTGCGTCAAGTGACGCGATGCCGCCGTAGGCAAAATGAGAGTGCGCGCCCGGGGTGATCATGGCCAGGGCTACTTTCGCGTCCACCAGCGCGTCGGCGACTGCCGGAGCGGTCTTTTCCTCGATCTCACTGTCGTAATGGACCTCGAAGCCGAGCTGGATGTAGCCGGGAAGGCGCGGCGCAATCTCCTTTTTAATCAACTGTACGGTTTTTACCGTGTCGAGGTTCGATGAATTCCATTGCTCGCGGATGTTTCCCGGAACAAATCCGCCTTTGCCGGCATTAAACGTCCATCGGCATATACTGTGATACGATGGTGCTGTCGTCATAGATACAACACTCCCTTGCTGGAAAATGGTTAGTGTAAATTCCCCCCGATTTTAAGAATAGATTTCCATTCAGCGTAACTCTTTTCGTAGGTACGTTTCAATCGCGAATTAGGCATAACGCGCTTGACCACACGCAGATTTGCAAATGCCTCGGTGCTGTTTTTATAAATTCCCGCACCGATACCTGCGCCTCGGGCGGCTCCCTGTGAGCCGTCGGTGTTGTACAATTCCAGCTGAGCCTGAGACACGGTAGCGAACACTTCTGCGAACAGCCTGCTTTTAAACATATTGGCATGGCCCGCCCGTACCACCCGTATGTTCAGGCCCATGTTCCGCATGATATCAAGTCCGTACCGCAGCGCGAACACGATACCTTCCTGCGCCGCGCGAAGGATATGGCCGCGCGTATGCCGGGTCAGGTCGATGCCGTGCATCGAAGCGTGAATGTTTTTATTGCCGAGCGTGCGTTCCGAGCCGTTGCCGTAAGGCAGGATGAAAAGGCCGTCGCAACCGGCAGGCGCCTGCGCGGCTTCGGCGTTCATCTGCTCATACGACAGCCCTTCGGCACTCCAGCTGCTGCACACCGTGCGGAGCCAGCGGTTAAGTATTCCCGTACCATTGACACAAAGGAGAACTCCGTACCGCGGCGTTGCGGCGGCATTATTGACATGGACAAAGGTGTTGACCCGGCATGCCGCGTCATGATTTGCAGTGTCAATGACGCCGTATACCACGCCGGAGGTTCCTGCCGTAGCAGCCACTTCGCCGGGATTGAGCACGTAGAGCGACAAAGCATTGTTCGGCTGGTCGCCCGCGCGATAGGAGACGGAAATTCCGGGTTTGAGGCCGAGTTCATCGGCGCATGCTTTCGTTACTTCACCCTGAACCGAAAAACAGGGGCAGATCTCAGGAAGCACTTCGGGCGATATCCCGTAATGTTCAAGAACGAAATCGGCCCGCTGCCGGCGCTGAAAATCCCACATGATACCCTCGGAAAGTCCCGAAGGGGTGGTGGTTATCCGGTCAGTCAACTTCATGGCGATATAATCACCCGGCAGCATTATCTTGAAAATCCGCCGGTAAATTTCCGGGGCGTTATCCTTGACCCATTTCAGTTTTGAAGCGGTGAAATTCCCCGGCGAATTGAGCAGATACCGAAGGCATTTTTTCCTGCCGATCGCCTTAAACGCCCTATCGCCTGTTTCGACGGCCCTGCTGTCGCACCAGATAATCGAAGGAGCAAGCACCCGTTTCCGGTCGTCCACCATGACGAGCCCGTGCATCTGGTAGGAGATTCCGATCGTCTTTACATCGTGAAGATCTATTCCGCTTGCCGACCGCAGTGAAGCGGTCGCGCGCCTGACATGTTCCCACCACAGGTCAGGATCCTGTTCCGCCCATCCGGGCTTGCGGGAGACGATCTCCATCTCCGATTGCGGCGAGGTTGCTGTGGCCGGACAACGACCGGTATTAATTTCAATCAGGGATGCTTTTATTGAAGAGGAGCCGATGTCGTAGCCCAGAAGATAGCCGGATTTGTTCATGGCTTTTAAAGTTTCTTTCCGATCTTTAAATATAAATCTCGCAGGCAAAGCCGGCTTACGCCTCGGGAACGTACAGGCTCATCTAACTTTCATCATGAAAGAAAGGGTGGAAAGGAAGGGTAGTAGTTTCTTTTCATGCCCGAGCCGTACGGCTGCCTGCTTGAATAATCTTTTTTAAAAAACTGCAAGATATAACGTCTTTAACGTCGTCCTTTTCGCTATTTTATAAAAAATCAATAAGAAAATATTAAAGATTAAAT
>CAISVC010000304.1 GCA_903888815.1 uncultured Fibrobacterota bacterium | reverse complement strand
CCCTAACCCGGACAAGCCGGAACAAAAGTTAACCGCAAAGACTAAAAAAGAAACAAAGAAGATTGAATTTGGAACTCGATTCGACTGAGCTCATCGAACTCAGGAACTCACAAAGGTAAAAACAAAAAAGACCCTGCTCATGGGACAGTAAAAAATTATTTTTTTGAGACTTGCATAAAAAGTTTGCAGACAGTATAAATAAGGCAACACCATCTTTTCTTCGCGTGCCGTTTCGACCTAAACTTTTGACCACAGTCATGACGGTTTCCGCGTGTTGCAGGCAAAGCATTTTGCCATAACCTATACGCAGCCCATAGCATATGAAGAAACAAATAATCCGTGCCATCATTGGACTGGTTGTGTTGACCGGCGTTCTTGGCGGAATCAAAGGCCTTCAGATCAGCCGTATGATCGCCCAAAAAAAACAACCCCTGCCTGAGACCGTGACTACCGCCGTGGCGCATACGGAAACATGGGAGTCCGTGCTCACCTCAGTGGCATCGCTCGTTGCGGTTCAGGGAGTAATGGTATCCGCGGAAATGACTGGTAAGGTCGTCCATATCACATTCGAGCCGGGCACGATGGTGCAGGCCGGCGATCTCCTGGTGCAGCAGGACATAGCTGCAGAGACGGCTCAGCTCCGCTCGGCAGAGGCCATGGTGGCGCTGGCGAAAATAACTTTTGAGCGCGCACGCAAACTTCTCTCACAGAAAACCTCGTCCCAATCCGAATATGATAATGCTGATGCGCAGTACAAGCAGGCTGTCGCTCAGGCCGACAATATGCGGGCACTTATCGCGAAGAAAACCATCAGGGCGCCCTTTGCCGGCGTCCTTGGCATCCGCCTGGTCAATGTGGGCCAGATTCTAAGCGCCGGTGATGCGATCGTTTCGCTCCAGTCCCTCGATCCGATTTTTGTGAATTTTTCCCTGCCGCAGCAGCAGCTCGCGCGAATCAATCCGGGCCTTACCATACGGGTGAAAACGGATGCGTTTGCCGGCCAGGTTATTGAGGGGACGATCACCGCGATCAATCCTCAGGTCGAAACCTCCACGCGCAACATCATGGTGCAGGCGACGGTAAAAAATACCCAGCTCCGCCTCCGCCCCGGCATGTTCGTCAACGTGACCGTGGTGCTGCCGGAGCAGGATAAAGTGCTTGTCATACCGGCCACGTCGGTGCTTAATGCTCCTTACAGCGACTCGGTGTTTATCGTGGAGAATGATGCAAACAACAAAAACAGCCCGCCAGCCAAGGTCGTGCGCCAGCAGTTTGTGCGGCTCGGCGTACGGCGCGGTGATTTCGTCGCTGTCATCGCCGGGCTGAAGGAAGGCGAGACCGTGGTGAGCACCGGCGTCTTTAAGCTGCGCAATGGACAGGCCGTCGCTGTTGACAATACCCTGGCCCCCGAATTCAAAATAGCGCCCACACCTAAAGACACGTGATCGGGAGACACCCAACAGCTGATGTAACGCCACGGCTCTAAACTCTGTAATTATTCTTGTTGACTATGAAATTTACCGATCTTTTTATCCGCCGTCCGGTTCTTGCGCTTGTTATAAATCTCGTCATCATCATTGCGGGATTGCAGGCGATCCGCTCGGTCAACGTCCGCCAGTTTCCGCGCAGCGAGAACTCGGCTGTCACCGTCAGAACCGTATATATTGGCGCAAGTGCTGAACTGGTGCGCGGCTTCATTACCACACCCCTGGAGCGTGCCATTGCGGCCGCCGACGGCATTGACTACATCCAGTCCAAGAGCGCTCAGGGCTTCTCGAACATCAGCGTCAGGTTGAAACTCAACTACGATCCGCTCAAGGCGCTCGCGGAAATCAGTTCTAAAGTCGACCAGGTTCGCCAGGATCTGCCCCCGGAGGCTGAAGTGCCGATCATCAACGTCGAAGCGGCTGACAGCCAGTTCGCCGCGGCCTATCTCAGCTTCAGGTCAAATTTTCTTGAGCAGAATCAGATAACCGACTACCTCATCCGCACCGTGCAGCCGCGCCTTTCTGCCATCGAGGGCATACAGCGCGCCGATGTTCTTGGCGCCCGCACCTTCGCCATGCGCATCTGGCTCAAGCCTGAGCGCATGGCTGCGCTCAACATCAGCCCGGCGCAGGTCCGTCAGGCGCTGGCCAGCAACAACTATCTCACCGCTGTCGGCCAGACAAAAGGCTCGCTCATCCAGGTCAACCTGACAGCAAACTCCGACCTGCATTCAGCAGAGGAGTTCAAGCGGCTGGTCATCCGTGAACAGGGCGGCGCCATCGTGCGTCTGGAGGACATCAGCGAGATCGCGCTGGGCGCCGAGGACTATGACGCCGAAGTGCGATTATCAGGGCAGACCGCTGTCTTTATGGTAATTTATACCCTGCCCAACGCCAACACCATCGATGTGATCAAGCGCGTACGAAAAGAGATGGCGCTGGTGGAGAAGGATTTGCCCAGCGGCATGCAGGCGGGCTTTGCCTATGATGCCACCGACTACATCAATAATGCCATTAGCGAGGTTCTGAAAACCCTTACCGATACCCTGATCATCGTCATGATTGTCATATTTCTGTTCCTCGGCTCTGTGCGCTCGGTTATTATTCCGATTGTGGCCATTCCCCTGTCGCTTATCGGGGCGGTGTTCCTGATGCAGGTGTTCGGCTTCACGATAAACCTGCTCACGCTGCTCGCGATTGTGCTGTCCGTAGGACTTGTGGTAGACGATGCCATTGTCGTGGTTGAAAACGTCGAGCGGCATCTGAGCGAAGGCAAGACACCGAGAGAGGCCGCCCTGCAGGGCGCCCGCGAGCTGGTTGGGCCGATTATCGCCATGACCCTGACCCTGGCGGCAGTATATGCACCCATCGGTTTGCAGGGTGGCTTGACCGGCACACTTTTTCGAGAGTTCGCCTTTACCCTGTCCGGCGCCGTCATCATTTCAGGTGTTGTCGCGCTCACCCTGTCGCCCATGATGTCGGCCAAAATGCTCAAGCCGGGGATTGAAGAGCATGGGCTGGCAAAAATAATCGCAGATTATTTTAAACGGTTACGGACCGCATACGGCCGCTGGCTCGACGTCACGCTCAACGCGCGTCCGGTCGTCTATATGGTATGGATTATCCTGAGCCTGCTCGCGATACCCATGTTCATGATGTCGCCGGCTGAACTTGCTCCTATCGAGGACGAGGGGGCGATTTTCAGCATTGTCGATGCGCCGGCAAACTCCGCACTCGAACTGACCAGCCATTTTACTGCTGCGGCCAATAAGATCTTTCAGGGTATTCCTGAAACCGACTTTACCTTCCAGATCACGTTCCCGGCATCCGGATTCGGTGGTCTGATCACCAAGCCGTGGAACGAGCGCAAGCGGACAACACGGCAAATTCTGCCTGAAGTGCAGCAGAAGCTGCGGGCCATCCCGGGCATCAAGGTTCTGGCGATAACACCTTCCCCGCTGCCCGGCGGGGGCGAGTTTCCGGTAGAGTTCATCATCGCATCTACGGCTGAGCCTGACCAGGTCCTTGCCTTTGCCCAGCAGATTCAGCTGAAAGCGATGCAGAGCGGCATGTTTGCCTTTCCGCCGCTCCTCGATGTCAAGATCGATCAGCCGCAGTCTGAGATCGTTATTGATCGCGACCGGGTGGCTGACCTGGGGCTCAGTCTCCAGCAGGTCGGGGCTGACCTGTCAGCGATGCTGAGCGGCAATTATGTGAACCGCTTCAACATTGCCGGACGCAGCTACAAGGTCATCCCGCAGATCAAGCGCGTTGACCGCCTCAATCCCGATCAGCTGCAGCATATTTACATCACCGGACCCGGCGGTCAAGTCGTGCCGCTGAGCACGGTCGCCGGGATGCGCGACTCCACCGTTCCGCGCTCGCTTAACCGCTTCCAGCAGCTCAATGCCGTCAAGATCAGCGGCGTTGCGATCCGGCCGCTCGACGAGGCGCTG
>CAISVC010000303.1 GCA_903888815.1 uncultured Fibrobacterota bacterium | reverse complement strand
GCCGCCACCTCCATGACGATCGGCAGCAGATTGGCCGGGTTGCGTTCGAGCCCTTTGATACGACCATCCGGATCATACCCGGCCGCATTGAAATAGCGGAGCGCCGCGAATCGCAACCCTTTCAACCGGTCGTACCATTCGAGCAACCGCTCGATTTCAAGCTTGGTGAAACCGTAGAAGTTTTCCGGATTGCACGGATGCTTTTCGTCAATTGGCAGATATTTCGGCTCACCGTACACCGCGGCAGATGATGAGAAAACACAATAAGGTACGCCATTGGCTGCTGCTGCATTGAGCAGATTGATGGTTCCGCAGATATTGTTCACCGAATATTTTTCAGGGTGAGTCATGGATTCTCCGGCCGCCTTATAGGCCGCCAGATGAATAAAACCGTCAAACCCCTTCTTCATAACGTCGCCTATCTCGCGTTCGTTGCGGATATCGCCCTCGACAAATTCCGCCTCTTTAAAAAGGTTTTTCCGGCTGCCGCTCGACATATTGTCAAACACGGTAACGCTGTATTTTTTGTCAAGGAACGCCCGGACCACATGGCTGCCGATGTACCCTGCGCCGCCGACGACAAGGATGTTCATGATTGTGCCTTTGGTAGTATACAGCTCTTTTTTTCTGTCATGCCCGACCAGATCGGGCATCCAGGAGTTCTTTTTTTAATCTTCTTGGATTCCCGCTTTCGCGGGAATGACAAACGGTTGAATCATACGATTAAAAAGATATGATCTTTTTACGAATTTTTCTTCTTCAGCGCTTCCAGAAGCGCTGCACCGAACTCCGTGGATTTCGGCGTCTGCTTTGGAGGGGCCATGGGCTGCTTGTTCATATACTCCTTTACTTCCGCCGTCTCCTGCCGCGATTCCTTCATGCCCATCGAAAGCGAAATCCGGCGCGCTGCGGTATCAACCGACTCGATACGGACATTCAGGACAGCGCCTTCGGTAATCGCCCCTTTTTTATCCGCCGCAATATTCCCGAGCGGCAGAAGAGCGGTCACGCCTTCGGCAAGATCGATAAAGTAGCCGAACTTTGCCCTTCGTACCGCCGTACCGCTTACCTCGGCTCCAACCGGGAAACGTGCTTCGACATCGCGCCATGGATCGCTCGCCATGTCCTTGAGGCTGAGCGAGATGGTCCTTTTTGTTTCGTCAATAGCAAGGATCATGACCTGCACCGGCTGCCCGGCAGCCACGACGTCGGACGGGTGTTTCACCCTTTTCACCCAGGACATTTCCGACACATGGATGAGCCCTTCAACGCCGGGAACGAGCTCGACAAACGCGCCGAACGGCATGAGACGGGTCACCGTACCCGCCACGGACTGGCCGACGGCGAATTTCGACGCCACGGTTTTCCACGGATTGTCCACGGTCTGCTTGATGGAAAGCGAAATCTTTGAGTTCCGCAACGGTGATTTTTTTTCGACCGAGCGTACGATGCATTCCACTTCCTGGCCGACCGTGAATGATTCGGCGAGCTTTTCCGCCCGTTCCCAGGAAACCTCGGAAATGTGCACCAGCCCTTCGCAATTGCCAAGATCGACAAAAAGCCCGAAATCGGCGATCCGGCTGATCTTCCCCTTAAGAACGAGGTGCGCCTCCCCTGCCTTGGCAAGCGCGTCGACCGTCTTTTCAAGATCGCCCTCGAGGAGCGGAATGCGGCTGACCACAACGTTCCTGCCGCCCTCCGTGATCCGGGCGATTACGAAGTCCATCGTTTTTCCAAGATACGAATTAACATCATCGGTAAATTTAAGGTCGATCTGGGAAACCGGACAGAACGCGCGATGCCCCAGCACCTTTACGTTCAGGCCGCCCTTGTTGATGCCCGTGACTTTGCCCTGGACCGGCACCCTGTTGTTCATGGCGTCCAAGAGTTCCTGCACCGCTACGGTCCTGCCTTTGCCGGTAAAGCTCTTTGAAAGAACCGTCTCGCCGGCAGTATCGGAAACAATATATGCCGATATTTTATCACCCGTTGCAACGGCCGCCGCACCTTCTTTATTCTTCACTTCGGCTGCCGCAATGACGGCTTCGTTCCTGGCGCCGATATCGACAAAAAGATATTCCGGACCTATCTTGGTGACCGTGCCCGTGACTTTAGAACCTACCGCAAGGTTGGTTTTGATTGAAGAGCCTTTGGTATCGATCATTTTCCGCAAGTTTTCCGACGCATCATCATCGGCGGTCTTTTCATCAAAAAAAGTATCGTCCTTTTTACCGAGCATATACCTCTGTTCCTGTCTGTTTTTGCTGTTGAGCAGCACCGCAGAAAAAAATTACCGCTTAAAAATAACTTCTGGAGGCACGCGTATTAATGAAATCGCTTTTACCACTTCTTCAAATTATTCATCGCCCTGTTCGCCACCATATAGTACCACGACTCGGACGGAACGTTCTGCTTCAGGTCCTGCAGATAGATGCGGGCGACTACTTCTTCCTGTTTAAACATGGCTTTGCGGGCAAAGTAGTAAAGATAGGTATGATCGTCGGGGCACAGGAGATTCCATGCGGCCCTGAACTGGTTTTCGTTCACTTCTCCCAGATAAAAACGGGCGATAAGGCGGGGAATCGGGAAAGGATGCGCGCCCCGCACGACCGCTTCGAAATACTTCATGCCGTTCTGAAGAGAATCCCGGGAGGCAAGCTCGCCGAGCTTGATGCCTGCCATCCAGCAGGCCGGGATCGTCGGCGGGCATTCCCGGTAAATCTTCTGATAAATCGTCATTGCTTCAGTCTTCTGGAAATCGTATTCGTAAATACCTGCAAGTCCCATCCATGAATCCCATACCCCTTCGAAAGAGGTGTGTGCCGTGATGCACTGGTTGAAGAGATCGGCCGCCTTTTCCATCCTTCCTTTCGCAAGGTATATCCTGCCGAGCGCTGTTTTTGCACTTGTAAATATTTCGCCGTTTTTATCCTGCTCTGCGATGACCCGCTCCACCACCGCTATCGCTGAATCGAGGAGATCCGCCCTGACGTACTTTTCCATCACCATCATGCTGAGCCTGCCCCACAGGTCGCCATACCGTGCATAACGGCCGGCGTACAGGGTGATTTCCCGCTCGGCGGAATCGAGCCGTGATGCTTCAATGCTGCCATTGATCCGTACCATCGCTGACATCATGGCCGAGAGGTTTGCGGCGCTCGCGGGGTACTGCAGTGCCAGCATCCTGAATACGCTGTCGGCCGCTTCCCTGTTTCCAAGCCTGCAGAAAACAGTTCCCTCGATAAACAGCTTGCGGGATTCGAGGCCATCATCCTTGCTGCGTGAATCCGTGGCTTCCCTGAGAACTTCCCGCGCCTGATCGCACCGGCCCAGACGGATCAGGCAGTCCGCGATTTTCAGCCGGACCTCCCTGGCGCGTTCCGAAGTCCCGAAGTCAACCAGCAGCGTGCGGTATTCCTCGAGCGCCGCCTCCAAATCACCCCGTTCCCAGAACCGGTCTGCTACGAACGTCGGGCTGGGTGTCAGGGGGGCGGCATGGCGGTAAATCTTCAGGTTGTCGAACCAGGCTTCATCACCCTCGATAAATAGCCCGAGCCGCTCATGAGTTTTGCCCAGCAACGGCAGATTGTCCCAGACTTTGGCGACTACGGCGCCGTTGATCCAGAACGTGATGGCGTTCTGGATACGCTCAACGGCCATATGATTTACTGATGATATTACAACCTTTGCCGGATCGGCCATCTGAAACAGCATGTTGCTGCCCGGGAACGTAATACCGTATGAGCCGTTGCCGCCCCGGTTATAATAAAACCGGTATGCGCTGTCCGGCGTGTCGCCGAAAAGAAAAAATCCTGCGTTATAAAGGTCTTTTTTTGGTGCGCTGATATCAAATTCTATCTTGAGATCATGATTAAACCGCCGCTCCAGGCGGGCAAAGGTGCCGTGCTCGGACTGGCCGGCAAGGCTTCCGTTTTTAATCTGCCATGACGCTGACGTGTCGCCTTTGGCAGCGTCAGTCTCCGGTAAAAAACGCCATTCCTCGGCAGTTATTTTACTCGTAAACCGTTTGCTGTATAAAAGCTGCCAGTGCGGCTTCTCCTTCCTGTTCTGGATATAGAGCGAAACGGCGAAAAGCGCCGAAAACACCGTCACGGTCATGACGACGCTCAGTACCGGCCAGCGATGTTTCAAATAACGGCGCATCCGCGTCCATACCGACGGCGTCTGCGCCATGACCGGTTCGTTGCGCTGATAATGGTTGATGTCGGCCTTGAATTCCTCCATGGACTGGTACCGCGCCGCCGGATCTTTTGTCATTGCCTTGAGCGTGACTGCCTCGATTTCGCTCGGAAGCCACGGCACCAGCTTCCGCGGCGGGATCGGGTTGGCCTCCATGACGTTGAGCGCGGTCTGGTGAAGGTTACGCTGGTCGAGGTACGGGTTCTTAAAAGTTAACATCTCGTAGAGCATGATCCCGAGCGAACACACATCGCTCCGGTGATCGACCACACCGCCGAGTAAACGCTCCGGTGCCATATAGGCCGGCGATCCCATGACTTCGCCCGTGCGGGTAATGCCGTCCTCGCCCTCATCCTCGAGCGCCTTGGCTAGACCGAAATCGATAAGCACCGGAGTGAGCCGGTCTCTCATGATCACATTGTTGAGTTTGAGATCGCGGTGGATGATCCTCTGCTGGTGTGCGTAGGAAAGCGCGTCCGCGAGCCTTGAGACGATTTCGAGAACATCCACGAGTTTCGGTTTGTTGAAGTTCAGGTAGTAGAAAAGATTCTGACCAGGAACGTACTCCATCGCCAGGTAATAAATGTTGTTGTCCATGGCCACTTCATAGATGGAGACGATGTTCGGGTGATTGAGCCGCGCTACCGCGTGCGCTTCGGTCATGAAACGTTCCATGAAGCGGCGGTTGATCGAAATATTCGAGGGCATGACCTTGAGCGCAACCTCCCGGTCAAGGTCAAGCTGAATCGCCTTGTACACGACCGCCATGCCCCCGCGGTCGATCTCCTCGACAATGCGGTATTTGCCGATAACGGAACCGATGGGCAAAAACGTCCGCTCGATATTGGCAAGCATGTTGCGTATGTACATGTTGCCTTTAACGGTTTCCTTCGGAATTTTAGCGTCTTGCATAGACTAGTATCGATTCATCTGTTACAACCCGACCTCTCCCTTGTTTGGATGAGGTCAATGCCGATTCTCTCAATCATAATATTGTTGCAGATGATTTTCAACGTTGTATGCGGTCTTTTTCCATAATACGTTTGAATTCATCCGGCAGCGGCGCACGTATGGTGAGTATTTTTCCGCCCGAGGGGGCCGGCACTTCAATCTTCTGCGCATGAAGATAAAGCCGGTGCGCGGTACCGGCGCGCCGGGAAACAAGCGCCAGATCAAGCGCCGCATCACCGTAGCGGGTATCGCCGACGACCGGCGCCCCGACGTGTGCAAGGTGGATCCGTATCTGATGGGTTTTTCCGGTATCTAAAAATACCTCCACCCTTGACAGGCCGTGATCGAAGGCTTCGAGCCGGTACGTGCTCCGTGAAAGCGCACCCCCGTTGCCCTGCTCCGAAATCCGCATTTTGGTTTCACCGCGCTCATCACGGTCGCGGATCAGCCTGACAGCTATTTCACCCTCGGACTCGGGCGGCCGATGGTGACAGATCGCCGTGTATTGCTTGACTATCGACCTTGTGCGGAAAGCCTCATGGAGGCGGCGCGCCGCAGGCTTGTTTTTCGCGATGAGAATCACCCCCGACGTATCACGGTCAAGCCGGTGCACGAGGGCAATATCATCGGCCGCCGTAGCTTTCCGGCTGTTCAGAAGATATGCGGTTGCGAGATCGATGAGGGTATCATGACGCAGATGACCGGTCCCCGGATGCACCACGAGTCCGGCCGGTTTATTGCAGGCAAGAAGGTCTCGGTCTTCGTGGATGATGCAGAAGTTGCGCCTGAAAAACTCCGTACGGACAAGCTTTGAAAGGTCGTGCTGTGTTCTCTGGTCCGGAACCGCAAGCTCGGCGCTGTCGGCATTGATCTCAATCCGGTCACCCTGCTGCAGCCGGTAATCCTGCCTGACCCTGTGTCCGGATACGCGCACCCCGCCTTTACGGATAAATGCATAAATCCCTGAGAGCGACATGAGCGGAAGGCGCTTTCGGAGAATACGGTCGAGCCGGCAGCCGGCTTCCTTTTCGCCAGCTTGAATGGAAATCATATAAACGGTTACAGGGTAAAAAGGGGCTCGCTTCTCTTCAACTTTTCAACCGGTTCTTAGTACCTGTCGTAAAGATCGCTGATCGATTTTCCCTGGTGCGTATACAGTATCGCCTTTGCAAAAAGCTCTGCAACGGAAATTATTTCCAGTTGAGGGATCTTTTTTTCCGGGGGGATGAAAATTGTATCGGTCACCACCAGTTTTGTCAGCCGCGAATTCTGCAGGCGTTCCGCCGCATTCCCCGAAAGCACGGCATGCACGCAGCATGCCTGGATCTCCTTTACGCCAAGCCGCTCGAGCGCATCGATCACCTCGAGGATGGAGCCCCCGGAGGCGATTTCGTCGTCAAAAATAAGCGCCCGCCTGCCCTTTACATCGCCAATGACATGATGGATCTCGGGCGATTCCGAATCGTCGGAGCGCCTTTTGTCAAGAATTGCCATCGGCAGGCCGAGGCTTATGGCATACGCGCCGGCCCGTTTGGCGCTGCCGGCATCCGGCGCCACGACCACACAGTTTTCGGTGCCGTGTTTTCTGAAATAATCGCAGAGGAGGCGGCCGGCCAGCAGATGATCGACCGGTATCCTGAAAAAACCCTGGATCTGCGGCGAGTGGAGATTCATGGTCATGACGCGGCCGGCCCCCGCGGTTTCCAGAAGATCCGCCATGAGACGGGCGGTAATGGAGATGCGCGGCTCGTCCTTCTTATCGGACCGTGCATAGGGGTAATAAGGGCACACCGCCGTTATCCGTCCCGCGCTCGCATGTTTGGCCGCGTCGATCATTATAAGAAGTTCCATAATCCCGTCGTTCACGGGCGGGCACGACGGCTGAATGATGAAAACGTCCTGGCCCCGGACACTCTCGCAGATTTTCACCTTGAGGTTTTCGTTCGAAAATCTGACAATTTCTCTCTTGCCAAGCTCCACCCCCGCATGCCTGCAGATCGCTTCGGCCAGCGGGATGTTGGCGTTTCCGGAAAATATCTTCATCTGATGATTCATGCTTCCTCACTCCTGCCGTTCATGCTTTCAGAAGAAAAATCATCCGCTGCGTCCGCCTGCCGCCCGGCGTCGCTTTCCGCAGGTAACGGCTCGGCGGGCGCTTCCTGATAGGGGTCGTCGGGTACCGGCGGCGCATCTTCGGCCATTCCGCCTGCTTCCTGTTGTACCGGCGCAGCGTCGGGCGGCGGCGCATCCTCGGCCATTCCGCCTGCTTCCTGTTGTACCGGCGCATCCTCGGGCGGCGGTGCATCCTCGGCCGTTCCGCCTGTTTCCTGTTGTACCGGCGCAGCGTCGAGCGGCGGTTCGTCACCGCCGCCAAAAGCGTCACCGTATCTGCGCGCGTCCCATTCCAGCGCGATATCCATCATCGATTCGGTAATCACTCTCGGCTGGTTAACGACCTTGGATTCAAAATAAAAATCGCCATAGTCAAGCTCGAGCATCTGGAAAACCGCCTCTTTGCCGGTAACATCCCGGAAAAAAGCGTCGACGATCTGACCACCGACAAATGTTATATATCCCTTGCGGCGGCCCACATAGATATGGAGTATCCCCTCGCGTCTGCCGAGCTCAAGGAATTGCAGCGCGTCCAGCAGGTTGGTCTGCTTGAGATTGCCCGAATACATGAAGCGGGTTGTGGACTGCACGGTCGTGCGCTGTGCCGCCCGTCGCCGCCGGATCAGAATAACGGTCACTATTCCGACAAGAAATCCGCAGGCAAGCCCCAGTGCAGCGATTCCAGTGACGCTCGAGAAGATCATAACGATTCCGCAGCATCCTTAAGGGAAGTGTCTTCGGCATAGGGAATATACTCTTTTACACGAGATACGTTTTCAACTCCCTTTATCTTCTGGAGCCTTCTCAGAAGCTGTTTAAGCTGGTTGCGGTTAAAAATTTCGATCCTGAATATCCCCTTTGCCTGCTGGCCTGCGGTTTTTATTCCCGCGTCCGTGACATTGGCGCCGAATTCGGAAAAAATCCTCGTCACCTCATGCAGAAGGCCGGGACGGTCGGCGGCCGTAAGCTCGATTGAAACGATGTATTTCTTCTTTTCCCCCTCGTCCCATGCGACATCAATCGTGCGCTCAGGGTCAGCCGAAAAAAACGGGGTATTGCTGCAGTCGACCCGGTGTACCGAAATGCCGCGGCCACGGGTTACGAAGCCGATGATCGGATCGCCCGGAATCGGATTGCAGCAGCGGCCGAACCGCACCATGAGGTTGTCGGTACCGCCGACAAGAACGCGCGGCGTCCGCCCGGTAAGGGAACCGACCAGCCGCGACACCATGTTCGACGGGGTAACCCGGTGAACGTGCCTGGCTTGAAAATAGGCCATTGCCCGGCTGGACGGGATTTCACCGCTGCCCACCTGCTCGAAGAGACGGTCGAGGCTCCCGACACCCAGGTATTGCAGAAGCCCGGCAACAATGTCGGCAAAGGGGGTTGTCACGCGTGACCGGCGGTGCGCGGCCTGGATGATCTTCTTGCCGAGCTCGATACTCTCCTGGCGGCCGGTGGTTTTAAGCCAGTGCCGGATTTCGCTCCTCGCCTTGGGCGTCTTTACTTCGCGCAGCCAGTCAATCGAAGGCTTCT
>CAISVC010000302.1 GCA_903888815.1 uncultured Fibrobacterota bacterium | reverse complement strand
TAAAACGGCTCGGATCGGTAAGCAGGCGCGAAGTAGGTCACGGCCATCTTGCCGAACAGTCGCTGTCGCCCGTACTGCCCAATGAAAAAAGTTTTCCGTACACCATCCGCGTTGTCTCGGAAACCCTTGAATCCAACGGATCGTCCTCCATGGCGTCGGTCTGCTGCTCCTCGCTGTCACTCATGGCTGCCGGCGTGCCCATCAAGTCGCATGTGGCGGGCGTGGCCATGGGTCTTATCAAGGAGGGTGACGAAGTACGTATTCTCACCGATATTCTCGGAACCGAGGATTATGCGGGCGATATGGATTTCAAAGTCGCCGGAACGCGTCAGGGGGTAACCGCTGTCCAGATGGACATCAAGACCGCGGGTATAACGCCGCAGATCATGAAAGAGGCGCTGACGCGCGCGCACGATGCGAGAATCCGGATTATTGATATAATGGAAAAGACCATACCGGCCTCGCGCAAAGAGCTGTCGGCGCATGCGCCGCGCATCAGCACGATCATGGTCGAAAAAGACAAGATCCGGGAAGTGATCGGCTCCGGCGGCAAGGTCGTGCGCGAAATTCAGGAAAAGACCGGCACGACCATTTCCATCGAAGACGACGGCACCATACAGATCGCCGCCGTGGACAAGGAATCGCGCGACATGGCGATCAACATCATCAAGGGAATCGTTGCCGAGCCTGAGCTGAACGCCGTCTATGATGCGGTAGTTAAAAACATTGTCGAGTTCGGCGCGTTCGTGGAGTATCTGCCCGGCAAAGAGGGCCTGGTCCATATTTCCGAGCTCGAAAAACACCGTGTCGCAAAAGTAGAAGACGTGCTGAAACTCGGCGATACGATCAAGGTCAAGCTCATCGGGTTCGACCGGGGCAAGGTGAAGCTGAGCAGGAAAGCGCTATTGTAGGGGCGCACGGCCGTGCGCCCCTACGGTTTTGTCTGAATCGATGTTTTATGCCCTCCATTTTTGTTAAACGTCTCCCGCACGCCGCAGGCTTACCGGTTCCGCAGCGTATGACCGTACACGCGAGCGGATGCGATGTCGCAGCAGCAGTCGAGGATGATATCGTGATTTCTCCGGGGAGCCGGGAGCTTATTCCCACAGGCCTTATTTTCGAAATCCCGCAGGGCTTCGAAGTACAGGTGAGGCCGCGCAGCGGCTTGGCCGTGAAACACGGCGTGACCGTGCTTAATGCACCGGGCACCATCGACGCCGATTACCGCGGCGAGGTGAAAGTCATTCTCATGAACCTCGGCGCCGAGCCTTTTACCGTGAAACGCGGCGACCGCATCGCCCAGCTCGTACCCGCCTGCATTGCGCAAGATGTTGACTTTAAGGAAGCTGGAGAGATTTCCGCTACCGGCCGCGGCGCAGGCGGATTCGGGCATACGGGGAAATAAACTCACAGCGTAAACGGTTCTTCGAAGACCTTCGTTTCCAGCGGCGGGGAACGCAAAGCGCCGATATCTTCCAGAAAAGCGGTATACTCCTCAAGAGGCCTTTGTTCCATGGTTGTTAATAAGGCGGGACCGGAAACAGGAGCCTCTGCATCCCAGGGAAGCGTTAAATCCAAGTCGTCATTGTTTGCCATTAAATACCTCGCTGTACTTGTCGCTAAATCCATTCCTCTTAAAAAACAGACAAACCAATTACTTTATTAAAATCGTTTCGGTCGCTGAAATGTAGTCTCCTGAAACAATCTGGAAAAAATATTGGCCGCTGGACAAATCCTCGCCCCGGTTGTTGCGGCAATCCCAGTAAATTGTATGCTCCCCCGCAGCCTGCTGCTGCTGAACCAGGGAACGAAGCAATGAGCCTTTTGCATTGTATATGTTAACACAGGCGAAATTAGCCGCAGGAATGCTGTAGCGGATCTGTAATGATTTATTTAAAATATTCATTACTTCGATTTTTGCGAGAGGCATGAAAGAACCGGCAAAGTTGCTTTGTTTGAAAATGCCTGTAGGAGGAATAGTGTATTCGATATTGGGAATTCTAACCTTACAAACAGGAGATAAATCAATAAAAAATATTTCCCCGTCATACCCGCAATCAGGGTATTCATGCTGATTTATTGTAGAACCATAGACATGAAAATAGAGCGTATCCTGAAAAATGCTCCAGGGGCCGTGTCCAAAGATATCTTTTATCATGACACTTAAACTGCCCAGTGTTTTAGGAAACAATGTGGTAAGCGGTATCGTTTTGGACGTATCAAATGCTTTATAGAGAAACAATTGTATGGAGTCAGCGTAACAATTATCGTTTGAGCCGGAATATTTTTTGGAGGTGAAAACCCAGTTTCCCCAGGGGGACAAATAATAGTCGTAGGATATTTTCGCTGCATACGACCCAAGATGTGCCATCGTATTCATTTTAGTATGAATAGCAGGCGCGGTTTGTGCGAATGTTGAAAAGGCCGAAAGAATAACCGTTAAATAAAGAATCTTTTTTATCATATGAACCCCTTGTTTAGGTTAACGTTTTTCCAAAGTCCGGCATCCTCGTTCATTTTAAAGATACCCCTGTTGGGATAAAAAATCAATAGCCAGGCATTAAAAAGTGCTACCAAAAGGTAACAGCACAAAAACTGGTCCAGTATTTTTAAAAATCGTAACGTAGATCAAGCTGCCTGCCAGAAATGTTTTTAATCTTCGAGAAATTGCCGTTACCTATAGGTAACACTTTGTTACCCCAGCCTATTGATATCCCGGGAAGCCGGATACTAAAATGTAGGTATGCCACATACCGTTCATTGGGTTGTGGATGAAGGTTGTATCAGGATGAACGGATACTCGGCGAGCAGTTTAAAAAATAAACCTTAACAGAAGGAGTATTTTATGGCTACATGGATTGGAACCGGAGCAGCAGATCCCGGCGATGATTTGAAAGTCGGGAATCATAATGTTGGGATTGGGGCGGCGACTCCCGGAGCGCCGCTGCATTTGCAGAAGGATGTTGCAGGAGGGACTCCCTGGATCGGACAAGTGAAGATTGAGCCTGCGAGCGATAACAGTGACTCCGGTATTTCTTTAATGACCACTCGGACCGACACTGACCGCATATGGTCAATCATGGCCGGTTCAGGAGCAGG
>CAISVC010000301.1 GCA_903888815.1 uncultured Fibrobacterota bacterium | reverse complement strand
GCAGTATCGCCGCAATACAGAGGATGACCACCAGTTCAACCAGCGTTATCCCCCGTTGAGATGCCATAGTGTCTGCCTCCGGCATGGAAACCTTATCAGGAATATTCAAAATACAAAATGTTGACCGCAAAAGATACCTGCAGGAAAAAATCGGTCCATGAAACATTTCCGTCATCAATTCTCTTGCCTGCATACAGTGCCAGGCACCATCTTTCTGGTTCACCCGTTGAAAAAGGCAGGTCAAAGAATTATGACGCCGATGTCCACCGAATATTTCATTCTGAGAATCCCGGCAATACTTATCGCGCTTACTATTCACGAATGCGCGCACGGTTTTATCGCCTTGCGTTTAGGCGATACGACGGCGCGGGATGCCGGCCGGCTCACGTTGAACCCTATTGCCCATCTTGACCTTTTCGGAACCATCATGCTGCTCTTCGGCCCCTTCGGGTGGGCAAAACCGGTTCCGGTTAATGCGTATAACCTTGCAAATCCAAAACGCGATATGCTGCTGGTCAGCTTGGCAGGTCCGCTTTCCAACATCATAACAGCTCTTGTTTTCGGCTATTCGGTGCGGTTACTCATGAAATTCGAACCGGATTTTCTGACGAACCCTTATTTTGTCGGCTTTTTCACTTTCTGTATCGGCATTAATATCGGCATCGCCTTTTTCAATCTTATTCCGGTACCGCCCCTTGACGGTTCAAAAATCCTCGCCGGCCTTTTACCGAACCATCTCATCCCCGTGTTTTTTGAAAAGATGCGCTACCTGCCGACAGTTTTCATGGTCCTGCTCATTGCCGAATGGGGCCTGCACATCAAAATTTTTTCCGCCATTATCTATCCTTTCTACAAGCCCTTTGCAGCGTTCTGGTATTTTTTAATTTTCTGGAAATTTTAGTCATGCCCGCCCGCTCTATAGTATATAGTATAAAGTAATGCCTTGCTCCCGCTTTCCAGCCGGAATTATTTTCACTTAACTAAGCTGTTCGGTCCAAAACAGCAGGCGGGGGGCCCATAACTCAGTCGGTTAGAGTAGCGGACTCATAATCCGTTTGTCCTAGGTTCGAGTCCTAGTGGGCCCACTATCTTAAGGGACAAAAAGGAGGAGCTTTGCAGCCTTTACGGGTGTGCTGCTTTCATAAACAATTCCGGAACCGACGAACTCGAATTTAAGCGAAAAGCACTTCTGTAACGGGAGTGCTTTTTTTATCATATAACAAAAACGGCAGCAATGCCTGTCCTGCGTTCGGAGGAATCATGCTTCGCGATCTTGAATATCTGCTACAACTGCAGGAAATCGACCGGAGAATTCATGAACAGGAACTCGCCAAAAAACAGCTTCCGGAAGCGGTAATGGAACTCGAACAGACTGCTGAAAAAGCAAAAAAACTTATGGAGGCAACAGTCAATGAAACGGATGAAACCGCAGAAGAACTCCGCACGCTTGAAGCGCAGATTGTTCAGGCAAAGGAAGGTCTTGAACGGAGCCAGACCCGCCTTAATTCGATCAAAACCAACCGCGAATATGACGCGGTACATACTGAAATCGAAACGCAGAAAAACATCGTTCACTCGTCCGAAACCCGGATAAAAAAGCTCGGTGAAGACAGCGTCGAGCTCAAAACTCAGGCAGAAACGGCGCTGCAGGAATTCGAAAAATTCAAGAGCGAAAACGATCCGAAGATCGCCGAACTGAAGACAACCATCGCCTCCATCGATTCGGTTATCGCCGGCATTGCGAAAGAACGCGAAGCGGTGACGCCGCTCGTCAACAAATCGATCCTGCGGATCTATGACCAGATCAGGAAACGCCGGAAAGACGGCAGGGCGATAAGCTGCGTCACCGAATCGCGCACCTGCACGATCTGTTATAAAGTACTGGAACCGCAGCTCGTGAGCGAAATCAAACGCAGAACAAAGATCATCACGTGCCAGAACTGCGGCTCGATCTTTGTGTGGACCGAAGCAGCGAAGGCTCCGGACCAGGCATAAGACCGGCGGTGCCGCACCTCTTGACCGGTTGATCATCATGAACAATATAAGCCTCTATCGCCGAATGATGCGGTATGCCACGGTTTACTGGCCGCTGCTCCTCTTTTCCGTGGCGCTCTCGTTCCTGGTGGTGAATTTTGAGGCGTTTTCGCTCTGGTTCGGCGCTTCGCTCGTAAAAACCCTTTTTGATCCGGCTGCCGCCATACCTCCCGCCCAGCCTGCTTTTTCAATCAACAATATCAACGAAATCCTCAAATACTGGACCTATCGGGTCATCTCACGGGAAAACCCGCTTGATTCGCTCAAAATAGTGTGCCTGCTCATGGCAATAGCATTTTTCACGAAAAACATTCTGCTGTACGTAAAATCACTCATCATGGCGCAGCTCAACCTCAACATTGTCCGCGATATGCGCAACCAGCTTTTCGGCCATACGCTGAAGCTGCCGGTGACCTACTATGACCGCGCGCGTTCGGGCAATATCATTTCGCTCATAGTGAACGATATTGCCAATATCAACGAATCCATGACCTCGACCTTCGACAAGCTCTTTACCGAGCCCATGCGGATCATTTTTTTCATCGGCATTCTCTTTGCCATCAACGTAAAACTGACCCTTGCGGTATTCATTATTTTCCCGCTCCTCGGCTTTCTCATCGCGAAAATCGGACAGTCGGTACGCCGCAGAAGCAAACGGGTGCTGGAATCGCTGGCCGGACTGCTCTCCATCCTTCACGAAACGGTCGGCGGAATCAGGGCCGTCAAGATGTTCAACATGAACGAATTCGAGGAAGGCAAGTTCAGGGATGAAAACCGCCTTTTCATCCACCGTTCGTTCCGTTCTGTAAAAATCTCCTCGATCTCGAGCCCTCTCACCGAAGTGCTCGGCGTTGTCGTGGTGATTATACTGCTCTGGTACGGCGGGCAGGAGGTGCTGAGGGACAATCGGCATCTTGTGCAAAACGCCGGCTTCGGCGCCGAAGATTTCGTGCGTTTCCTGATTTTCCTGTTTTCCACCTTTACCCCGCTGAAAACGCTCTCCGCCATCAACAATACGCTGCAGCGCGGATTTGCGGCCGCAGAACGGGTCTTTACCATCCTCGATTCGCCGCCCGAGCCGCTGTACACGGTGCGCCCCGAATCGGTCCCGAAATTTACTAATGCAGTTACCTTATCGCAGGTGAATTTTACCTACCCCGGCTGTGTCGGGGAAGTGCTGCACGATATCAATTTTACTCTTGCAAAGGGTTCCATAATCGCTCTCGCGGGATCGAGCGGGAGCGGCAAAAGCACCCTTCTCGACCTGCTGCCGCGTTTCTATCCGGTGACCTCAGGCACCATATGCATCGACGGCATTGATATCCGCGCCATGGACCTTGCCGGTCTGCGGAGCCTGTTCGGCATCGTTGCCCAGGAGACCGTGCTCTTCAACGATACGGTGCGCAACAATATCGCCTATGGATTGATCGGCGCCGGGTCCGATGAGATCATTGCCGCGGCAAAGGCCGCCCAGGCCTGGGAATTCATCGAAAAAATGCCGGAGGGCCTGGACACCGTGATCGGCGAGCGCGGCGTCATGCTGTCGGGCGGCCAGCGCCAGCGCCTGGCGATCGCGCGGGCGCTCCTGCGCAACCCGCCTGTCCTCATTCTGGACGAGGCGACCTCGTCGCTCGACACAGAGTCGGAGCGGCTGGTGCAGGAAGCGGTCAACCGTCTGGTCCAGAACCGCACCGTGCTCGTTGTTGCGCATCGTCTGTCAACAATCCGCCATGCGGATCTGATCCTGGTGCTTGAAAACGGCTCCATTGTGGAGCGGGGGACCCACGATGAGCTGCTGAGGCTCAATAAACGGTATAAATATTTTCACGATATCCAGTTTGCAATCCCCGCCGCTTCACGGTAACCAGGTGACAGCAAGGACAACGGACTATGACTGTTTTCTCTAAGCTGCAGCTGCTTTCCGTTCCCGTGTTGCTTCTCATCCTGTGTACGCCGCCGGTAACCATAAAACCCGTGATCGAACCGGTTCCCAACCGGCCCGTCCGCATCATCCGGGGCGATACGATTGCGTATCAGATTGCTTTTACGGATGATCGCGAACGCGACCGGTTCAACGGGTCTTTCATCCAATTTCTCAAAGAACAGAATTTTCCTGCCGAACGTTGCGACTCTGCCGGTGTTTATACGGTTGTTAAAATTCTTCCCATAAAAAATACGGCATTGCCGGCGCAAGGTCCGGAAACCCCTGTGGCAGCCCAACCGGCCCGGAATGAAGCCGCCACGGCCGCTCCGGACACCGCCCTGCCTCCGGCGGGCGGATCGCTGCGGTTATATTATCCCCGCGGCACGATCGATTACCCCTATGCCGCGCTGGTCAATGCATATCCGTTCTGCGAAAGAAGGGACGGCGACTCCGTGAACGGATATTTTACTATTGCGAATTCTTCCGCAACGGCGATCACCCTGAAGCTGGCACGGAAAATAACGTCAAGCGCCGGCCGGACGCTCGGCGTTCTCGATCTCATAGAGCTCTGGACACGGTATATCAGAGAGCATCCGGCCGAAGGGCTTGCGCTTTTCCGCTCCTGCGACGGCATTACCGAGTACCTGAGCGGACAGGAAGCGATCGTGCGCGGGTTCTCCGCTCTTGATAACAGCACCCTGCGCATCAAACTTTCCACCCCTGATCCGGCGGCGCTTGACCGCCTGCGGAGCCCGCGCACGCTGCCGGCCGTCTTCAAGTTCGGCAGCTATGCACCGAAAATGAGCCGGGAGAACGACCTGGTCCTGTCGGCGAACCCAGCAGCGGCCGGCGACAGACCTTTTGTGAACGAAGTTACTGTCCGCTGCGGCGGAGACGGAAATCCGCTCCTGTCGTTCTCGCTCAACCGCTACGACGCGGTCACGTTATGGAGCGCCCCGGATATCGAGTACGGCCGCACAAATCTGCTGAAAAACGGCACCTGTTCCATGGTCGGCCGCGATTGCTACTTTATCGCCTGCACGCTGCAGGATTCTTGTGCGCGCGCATTTATCCGTTCCCTGCTTTCCGGCCAGGAACTTCTGCGCAATTTCGTCAAAGCAGAAGGAGTACCTATCCAGGCTCTTGAAAACGACAGTACGGTACCCCTGGCGGCGGCGCAGCCGCAGGCGGCAGCTGTGCCAAAACCGGCGGTGCAGGAACCGCTGACCATCCTTTTCCGGAAAGATGATGCGGTTTCAAAGATCGTCGCTGAAAAGCTGCTGGCTGCCGTAACCCATGCGGGGATCGCAGGCACGCTTATGGCGAGTAACGAAAAATCATATGAGACCGCGCTCGCAAGCCGCAGTTACGGGTGCGCGGTGGCATGGGTCCCTGAAACCGTGCGTTCAGACAGGAGCGAGAAGCTCCGGCTTGCGGCTGTTTTTTTCAGCAACGAACCGGATGAACAGCGGCGGCTGCAGGGAAACTGGGAAATTCCGCTGTTTTCCATTGACTGGTATCTGCTGGCGAAAAGCAGGGTCGGTTTATATAAGGGAAAATTGAGCGGGATATATGTGAAACAAGAGACTAAATAATACCATGAGAACAGCATGCGTCAGATACAAAGCGTTTTCGTACTGGCAATAGTCATAATCGCCGCCGGAGCCGCGCTCACGCTTGAAAATATGGGGATCGTTTCAGGCGCGAGCAGACTATGGCCGGCGTTCGTTCTGATCCTCGGTACGGGCTTCCTCATTCTGTTCTTTAAACGGGGAAAGAACGATCTGGCGCTTCTGTTTCTTGGAACAATACTGCTGCTGCTCGGCGTATTCTTTTTTTACCTGAATTTTACCACGTGGGCAAAAATGGCGACGCTGTGGCCGATTTTCCTGGGAATCGCCGGTTCAGGTTTTCTGACCATGTACCTGAGCAGCCGCGTCCATCTATTTTTGTTTCTTTCAGTGGCGCTTATCATGCTTGCCGGCGTATTTTATATTGTGTTCGGTATTTCGCTCACTCTGTGGCCGATGTCGCTTGTGGCGTTCGGGGTGAGCCTGCTCCTGGTGAATCACTATTACCTGCGGAAATGAGGAGCCGTTTTCATGGCGACAAAAAACATCCTGTTCGTTGAACCGTCCGGCGCACCGTCGAACGTTTTTGCCAAGTTCATGACCATTCCGCTCCTGGGCCCCATTTATCTCGCCACCATCGCCCGTACCGCGGGCCATAAGGCCGCGGTTTTCAACGAAAACGTCATGAAACGCCGCATTCGACATGCGGACATGGCTGATGCCGATGTCCTGTGCCTGAGCTGCCTGACCTCCACCATCAACCGCGGAAAAGCGATCGCGCAGGAGTACCGCGCCGCGCGGAGGGCCGAAGGCCTTCCTGCCCATGTGATGGTGGGCGGCATTCATGCCAGCATGATGCCGCACGATGTGGAGAGCGATTTCGACCAGGTGATCGTGGGAGAAGCCGAGGACGTCTTTGTCGATCTTGTCGAAGGAAAAATTACCGATCATATTGTTTACGGTTCGAGGATAGAGCAGCTCGATTCGCTGCCCATACCGGATTATGCGACCGTGCTCGGGCAGCGCCGCATGCCTATTACACCGGTCCTGACCTCGCGCGGGTGCCCGTATGACTGCAATTTCTGTTCAGTGACCGAAATGTTCGGCCACAGCTACCGCTATCAGAGTCCTGAACGCGTGATCGAAGAGATCATGCAGTACAACAGCGGCGGAGCGCGGTGGATCTTTTTCGTGGACGACCATTTTGCCGCCAACCTCGACCGCACGGACAGACTCCTTGACCTTATGCTCAAAAACCGGTTCCGGGTGCGGTGGAGCGCCCAGGTGCGCACCGAAGTGACAAAGCACCCCGACCTTGTCGCAAAAATGCGGCGCGCGGGCTGCAAACTGGTGTATGCGGGATTTGAGTCGGTCAACCCTGAGACGCTCAAGGATTTTAACAAGCGGCAAACGGTCGACGATATCCGGCGGTCGATCGAAGTGTTTCACAAAAACAGCATCGACATTCACGGCATGTTCATGCTGGGCAGCGACGCGGATACGGACGAGGTATTCAAAACCACCTCGCGGTTCTGCAGTGAAATGGATCTGGATTATGCGCAGTACGCAATCCTGACCCCGTTGCCCGGCACGAAAGTATACGAGCAGTTCGAGCGCCAGGGACGGCTGCTGCACAAAGACTGGAGCCTGTATGACGGCCTGCACTCGGTTTTTACCCCGGCCAACATGACTGCGGACCGGCTGCAGAAAGGCATGATCGATTGCTTCAGCGAATTTTACACCTACCTGAATGCGTGCAACGACGCGCTCACAACGACGGGCCGGACCATCATCGCGTCGGTTAAATCGCTTTATTCCAATCCGTTTTTCCCTTCGTTCTATCCCTCGTTCATGAAGGTCGTCGGTCACCAGATCGTAAAGCAGTGGATACAAAAAAACCAGAACTATCTTGCCTATCTGCGCCAGCAGGCGGCCTCAAAGTTCCGCTGGCCGCCGATTCTGCAGGATCAGAAGCTTGAAGCGTAGACTGCATTTGCAGCCAGCAACCGGTTGTTGACTTCTTTCCAAGGGCTCATTTATTTTTACAGCCGGAAATTGCTGATTTTTTGCGGCCATAGCTCAATTGGATAGAGCTTCTGACTACGGATCAGAAGGTTAGAGGTTCAAGTCCTCTTGGCCGTACCATATAAGCCTCTTACAATCAATCGGTTGTGAGAGGCTTATTCTTTTGCTGGTAAAATATTCCTCTGCGATTTTCCACGTTTTTTTGCAAAGGTTTACATAGGCTTGCAATATAAAAAGGTGGTAAAATGAATTGAACCTATTGTAACTCTTTGATAATAAACAAAAATTGTCACAAAGAAGAGTAATTCTAATCAGTAGGTCCACGGTTCGACCCACATTATGGGCCCAAATAAGTCCAGCCAGCACATCGTATAAAGATGCAGATATGTTTTGTGCTATAAACCCTCTTCATTTCAAACAATGTTTTTAAACCTGCCATCATAAAATACTATTGCTTAAAGAATCAGGCACGCCAATTTCTTCGGCGCTTTAGCGAACCGTTGAATTGCGCCATAGGCTGTTGTATATTTGGCGATATGGCCAAATGACCATATATAGGAGG
>CAISVC010000300.1 GCA_903888815.1 uncultured Fibrobacterota bacterium | reverse complement strand
GGCATGACGGATGGTATTTTCCCATAGCACGGAGGAACCACGACACGCACCTGAGTCTGGGCCGAGGCAGAAGAGCAAAAAACGGCAATGGCGATCAAAAACGATGCGCTGTATTTACTTTCACAATATACACTCCGCTCGGCAGAGCGAAATACTTGCGTATATCGACAGTTTGCTTTCCTGTAACGATTTTCTTCAGGAGCCTTCCCGAACAGTCATACAATGCGATTTCTTTCATTTTTCCCGAAAACGCAGACGGGAACACGACCCTTTCTTCCGCTGTTTTTATGGTGAGAGGTCCCAGGTTCACTGTCCTTTTTTCTGCAGTACCCGGCATTGTGCCTACGCATGCGCCGCATCGCACCAGCGAACCGGAATATGGTACTGCGTAGTCCGGATTAGCGGTTTTCGGTTCGCCAGTGCCATGGCCGCTGCTTACAAACACAACGCTGAAAATCCTGCTGGCAAGCATACCCGTAAAACTGCCGCTCCTTGATCCGATAGTAAGGCACCTCGGATTATCGGAATACGTTATCGGTATGGTTGCATAGCTTCCGGTTTCGTAATTGTAATTATCGCCCTCATCCTCGTACAGCGTAACCTGGCCGTCAGCACCCGGATACACCCGCAGCTCGATGGTGTCGGATCTCTGGGTGGCATATTGGATTTCCTGCCCCATTGAAACAATGGATCCTGCCCTGACATACAGGGGAATCTGGCTCAGCGGCGCGCTGGCCGTAATGGTTCTGCCCGCTGCTCCGGTATTTGTTGCGCCTGTCCAGAAGTCGTGCCATGTTCCTGCCGGTAAATAGACGGAACGGGAGGCAGCGCCGGCAGTCGTCACCGGACTCACCATGAACGCCGGGCCGAACATAAACTGGTTGCCGATGTTATATACATTCGCATCGGTCCGGTAATCCATGACCAGAGGCCGGTAGATCGTGTAATCCTCGTTCGTAACTTTCCATGCGAGAGAATAGATATAGGGAACCAGACGGTAGCGGAGCTTATCTATTAACAGCAGATTGGCTTTGGTGGCGGCGTCCCAGTTGGTGCAGTAAAGCTCACGAGATCCGCCCCCGTGAATCCGGAAAATGGATAGGAAGGCGCCGTACTGGAACCAGCGGGTAAAAAGCTCCCTGTTGGCCGCCGTGGTCCAGTCCAGCGAGTGTCCCCAGTATCCGCCGATGTCGGTGCACCAGTAGGGATTTCCGGAAATGCAGAAGTTGAGTCCGCAAGGTATCGAATTGGCCAGTGCCGGAAAGTTGCACGAAATATCATTGTTCCAGGTTATCGTTCCAGCGCGCTGTTGACCGGCAAATGCACTTCGGGACAATAGCGATGCACGCCTGCCGGGAATGTCCCTGCGCCAGTTCGTGTAACCCGTTGTCGTAATCATGAGAGAGTACGTGTTGTAGTAGAGGCATCCTTTGCCCATTGCGGTGGTGATGGCATGTCTGTCAAAGGGGTCGGGGTAGGGATCAGGTTCATTGTTATCGTTCCACCATGCATCCCATCCATGGTTTACGAGGACCTCGTCCTTTAACTGCCTCCAGTAAGCCTCCCGGCCATTGGTATGGTATGCGTCAACGAAACGGGTCGAGCCGCTGGTGACAGGCCAGAGCGCACCCAGGTTGTTCAGCTCGGTGTAATTGCTGCTTGGCGGCGTAAAACTCGGCCAGATTGAAACCATGGTATGAATGTTCGCACTATGCACTTGGTCGACCATGGATTTCACGTCAGGATAGCGTGAAGCGTCAAATATATGAGAACCCCATGGATTAGGCGCCCACCATTGCCAGTCCTGCACTATGCAGTCGACCGGGATATTGTTGTTGCGATACCCGTCCTTGACCGAGAGAAATTCTGCCTGGGTCGAATAACGGTCTTTCGATTGAATCAACCCATAGCTCCATTTTGCAAGCATCGGCACCTTGCCCGTTGCGGTACGGAACAATGAAACGATGGCGTCCAGCTCAGGGCCGTAAAAAAAGTAATAGTCGATCAAGTCGCCGCATTCGGAAGAATAACGGTACCGCGTATTGCTTCCCTCTCCTCCATAAAACCAGCTTTTCGAATAATTGTCCCAGAAAAGGCCATACCCCCTTGTAGAAACAAGTACGGGGGATGATTCGTAAAAATGGTTGCCACCGGAGTATTCCTGGGTGATCGTTTCGTCGTGTCCTTTATAATTGAAGGTCGTCGCCCCTGCCCCGCCGTCAATCATGTGCTGTCCGAGGCCGTAGAGCCCTTCGCTTGTTGGCGAATTGTAAATCGTAGTGCACGTATAGGTGGAAATGCCTTCTACCGTGGCGGCGGCCATGGACTTGTCGTATTCCGAAAGGACCACGTTGTTGCTCAGGTCGGTATAGGTGACCGTGGCGGTCAACCTGCTGACTTTTGCCTTGATACGGCTTGTCTGGAGCGTAATAGTGTCTCCGACATCGCTTGTCGTAAAGGCTGGCGTTGACCATGTTCTGTTGACGCACAGCGATATCTTTGCCGGGAACGACGACGTGGGGGTATAGATGACCCGCACGATATCGGCCTGGCATATCTGAACCTTCATCAGACCTGTGCTGCCACTTGTGCTGCCAATCGAGGTTACCGTGATATTATCCAGGTTAATACATGCTGTCGAGGATGCTACCGCAGTGTACGCAATAGTATTGTTTCCTGAATTCAAGGTGACCGTGTCCGTCTCATTGGCCCATGTATTCCAGTCGGCAGTTACAGGACAGGTAATATTTTTTATCCTGCTGCCGTTGACATAAAGTCCTGTGTTGGCGGATGTGCCGTTACCCGCAGAATACCTGAGCTGCATTTGGTACTGACCCGAGGACGGAACAGTAACGGTAAAACTTGTTTGAGCAGTGGTACTGTTATAATAGCCGGCCACAAAACCGGATCCTGAATACCCGGTATGGTCGGTAGCAGTAACAGCACCTCCCGATAGTGATGCTGATTCTGCTTCATAGCTGCCGCTGTACTCGCTATTGCAGGTAAAAGTCACCCCGTCGCTGTTGGTGACATAGGACACAACGTTTAAGCCGAAACATAACTGGACGCTGAAAAGTAACGCTGCGAAGGAAAGCATTGCAATCTTTCCCCGGCAAAATCCAGCCATCCTTACGCCTTGCTTTTTTATAATAACCTCTCTTTAATAGATAGGACTACCTTTAAATAATAATATAATAAACATTTTCCCGCTTACAGAGGAAATATCTCTTTTTTAAAATGTCAGGGTTCAGATGAATGAACCAATTAAGGCGTCAAATCGCAGAAATGGAACTGTTCATCCCGTAAAACGATCTCGCCTTTTTTAAAAGAAATCTCATTCTTGAAAATCGGCCCGGCATATATATCAAGGTTTAATAATGCGGACATCATGGTATACTTAATACTGTACGGAGTGTGGAATATTCTTAAATATGACACAGGTTCATTTAGAGGAGGTTGAAATTATGCGTACACTGAAACGTGGTATGGGTGCGGTTGTAATTGTTATTGCTTTATTGTTGACGGATTGCACTTTAGATCCATTAATCGCAATAAATATGCATCCGTTTATTACGATGGCGAAAGGGGTTACAACCTGTATCGAAAAGGCCAATAAATTGTATGCGATTGATGATTCAATGGTGTTCTGGCAGAGAGAAGGGGATTGCATGGATGCTGCTTATGGATATATCCTCTATGGAAGAGATCCTGGAATTGTTCTTTGCTCGAAGATGGATTCCGAAGCGGGCAGTGGGAGGATCTGTGCTTGCCCGGATTCAACTTTTTCTTTGTTGTTCTGCACAATGATAAACAATTTAAATGATACAAAATTAGGTTTAAGTTCAGCCCACTCTGTAATACGGGTTTATTTTTAACTTTGTAACCCGCATACAGTAAAATCCTTCCTCATTTTTCCCCGTGCTATGGAAAAATTCCATCCGTCTTGTAATACCTTCTGAAATAAGGGGTTCCGACCTGCCAGATGGCCATTCTATGTACAATACAATTGTCCATATAAGGCCTAAGGGCAGACTTGTTTAGTGTAGCCTTCATTTGTACCAGCAAACCGATCTGCCATTGAGTGTTGCGTCCCGCATTTAGTACGCACTTAAATACCGCGATAATTTCATAAGTTAATTTCGAAAAATAATCGGTTGTATTTCTCCGGCTGGACGGATTCTCCGGTATGCCGGGATTATTTTTCCCTGATTTTCTGCACGCCG
>CAISVC010000299.1 GCA_903888815.1 uncultured Fibrobacterota bacterium | reverse complement strand
GGGGTTTATTGTAATACTTGATTTGTCACTATTGTCCAATCGCAATTTTTAAGACTTTCTAAGGGGTTTTTCCATGACGCCCTTTATAATAAATTCGGCGACACCGTTTTTACGGTATCGCCAAAAACTATCTCGCGATATCTCTATCTGATGACCATTCTGGTCACATATCGGGAACCTGCCACCTGCATGGAGCAGACGTAGATCCCTGAAATCAATCCTCCATTTGCCTTGTGCAAATCGACCCTATACTGGCCCGGACTTTTTTGTTCGTTAAGCAATGTCGATACCAGCGACCCTTTCAGGTCAAAAAGCGATAGTGTTACTTGATAATTTCCATTTGCAGAGCCGGGGACCAGATAGTGAATTATACCGTTATTATAAAAGAGACCGTTAGAGGCAACTTTATTTTTAATATGCTGCGGAACAACCTCAGTATTGTGAAGCGAATCAACCCAATGGATCGCGGCCCTCAGGTTGGGCAGCGGGCCGATATGGCCGGTAGTGCCGGTGCCTTGAGGTATGCCGGTCGCAATCAGAATTGTGCGCATCTCCCTCGGGGCCAGGAACCTGCCCAGTCTCAGGACTGCATAGGATTGAAACGTGGCCACCTCAGCGGCAGTCATCCCGCCGCCTGAACTGGTCCCTGAAAAGCTGCTGGTATAGCCTTGCTTACCGTCAGGATTACCCGTTGGAAAATTTGCCAGGTTCGCATAGGTGCCTGTGGAAGTACAGACCACATTCTCACCCCAGCCCTGGATATGTACGGGGGCACCATAGGAGCTGAAACTGAGGCGGTTATGCGCGGTACTGCCGGATCCAGCACCTTCCATGATCACGCCGTTGTCACCGCGTGCGCGGTAGGGGGCATAAGCGGCGGCATCCATATTCGCTCCACCGTTTCCGGCTGTGCCCACCACAATGACGCCGGAATCTGTTGCGGCTTTAGTCAAGTCCCAAATGGCCTGGTCGATATCGGCAGGGCATAAATTTCCATCAGGACCGCTTGCCTGCATTTCCAGAAGAATCACATCCCCCCGCTTTGAGTCTGCCACCATGCGGGTCATGGCAGCTGGCCGGTTTTGCGCGGTAGCTGACGTCTGAAACGAATAACAGCGGCCCTTGGCAAGAGGAGCGCCGCCGTCTACGCCGTAACCGTTACGCTGCGCGAAGATTATCCCGAATATTGAGATGCCGTGAAACGCGTACGTATCGGAGAACCTCGGTAGAACATAGGCAAGGTCAGGCGGGTTCGGGGAAAAATCCTCATGATCCAGATTACCCCAGCTGTCCTCGATGTCGCGAACGGTAATACCCTGCCCCTGGGCCCCAACGCTCCAGGCATAGCGTAAATCCGATCCGGGGTTGGGCCCAAGCCAGGTTTGCTGGACCGTGTAATCCGGTGTGGTCGGCGTGATATCCACAGCAGGCGGAGGAGGCCCCTGCAAGGGTTCCAGCGAACAGTATTCCACATCATCGAGCGATTCAAGTTCCTGACCAAACTGAAGCAGGCGATTCTTGTCTGCGCCAGGGACTTCCACGAACATCATGCCTGCAAATTGTAGAATGTCAATACGGCCCTGTAACGATTGCTTCGCCAGAGCTGTACCGGATTTGATCCGGGCCAACTCTTCAGGAGTGAAATTCACAACCCGGCTGAAATTCAGGGAAAGGGCGTTTTGCAGCGCTGTCGTTTTTGCCAATGGGGCGTGATGTCTGAAAATCAGCTTATTGGCAGCGTCGATATCCGGACCGGTAGATGCCTTGAATTTAACCAAAAGCCTGTAATCATCAATATCCGGCAACACGAACAGCTGTCCTTTAAGACCACCCGCAAAAGCAGAAAACGAAATGGCGATAAGCAAAAAAAACGCGTAACTAAGCGGCTCTTGTATTCTCCTCCCCCCTGCTTTCATAAAAACTCCTTCCCCCCTTACTTTTGATACGGTTATTTTTTTTAAATTTACCCCC
>CAISVC010000298.1 GCA_903888815.1 uncultured Fibrobacterota bacterium | reverse complement strand
GTGGTTGCCGTTGGTGCGGCGATCCAGGGCGCGATCCTCACAGGCGATCAGTCGGTCAAGGACGTGCTCCTCCTCGATGTGACGCCACTATCGCTCGGTATCGAGACGCTCGGCGGAGTCATGACCAAGCTCATCGAACGCAACACCACGATCCCGACCAAAAAGAGCCAGATCTTCTCCACCGCGTCCGACAGCCAGACCGCGGTCACGATCATGGTCTACCAGGGCGAACGGGACATGGCCGCGCACAACCGGCTGCTGGGCAAGTTCGACCTGATCGGCATTCCGCCGTCCCCGCGGGGCGTGCCGCAGATCGAGGTCACGTTCGATATCGACGCGAACGGCATCATGAACGTAAGCGCCAAGGACCTCGGCACCGGCAAACAGCAGCAGATCCGCATCGAGTCCTCGAGCGGGCTTAACGAATCAGAGATCCAGCGCATGGTCAAGGACGCTGAGGCCAATGCCACGCGGGACAAGGAAGAGAAAGACAAGGTGGAAGTGAAGAACCACGCGGAACAGCTCGTGTACCAGACCGAAAAAATGCTCTCCGAGGCCGGCGACAAGATCCCTGCGGACGTGAAAGGCAAATACCAGTCGGCAATAAATGACCTCAAGGACAAGATCAAGACCGGCGACCCCAAGGCCATCAAGGCGGGCATGGACAGCATGATGAAGATCTCGGAAGAGCTGTACAAACACGCACAGGGCGCGGGTGCCGGCGGCGGAGCCGGCCCAGGTGCCGGCGCGAGCCCTGACGGGCAGCAGTTCTACCAGGGCGGCCCGGGTCAGGGCGCCAACGGCCATGCTGCCGGCGGCTCCTCAGGCGATTCCGGCGGCGGTGCCAAAGGCAAGAGCAAGGGAGGCAAAGACGGCGCCGTTGACGCGGATTTTGAAGTGGTGAATTAATCGCCCCCTGTCCGACTTCCCCCCTGCCTGCGCCGAGGCTTCGGCAGGCAGGCGAAGGGAGCAGGAAAAAAGAAGGAAGACCTCACCCGAGCGGTGCTCGACCTCTCCTATCAGAGAGGTAAATACGTGGCGGACAAATAAAAAATACTCCCCTTCTCTGAGAGGAGAAGGGGGATAGGGGATGAGGTCAGGAAATAAAAGCAGGCTGAACGCTCCATTATTATCGCACACATCGAAGACCATCACCCACCAGGGCACGGCATGTCTAAAGACCTTATAGGGATAACAGCGTTATCCTGAGAACGGCCGTGCCCCTACCAAACGTCCAAAACAATTTTGAAAACCACGGTTTTTCATTGTATATTTATGTGTAGAACCTACACATCGGAGGTATATCATGGCCACTAACCTCGCTTTAAACGACCGGCTCCTCCGCAGGGCGATGAAGATCGGCACCATGCGGACGAAACGCGAAACGGTCAATACGGCGCTGAAAGAGTTCATCGAACGACGGCAGCAGAAAAGGATTCTGGAACTGGAAGGCAAGATCTTGTTCCGTGAAGATTGGGACTATAAAAAAGACCGGAACGACCGTGAATATTGTCGTTGACACCTCGGTCTGGTCATTGTTGCTTCGAAGAGAAAAACGGAACGAAGAAAATGCCTTTCTTAAGCGGCTGCGGTACCATCTTCAGCGGGAAGATACCATCCATCTGGTTGGGCTTGTTTTACAGGAAATTCTTGATGGCATTAAACAGCAGAAGCAGTTCGACCTGCTTGTCGAGTATCTTGAACCTTTTCCGCTTATCCAATGCACAAGAACCGATTTTATCACTGCCGCCCGATTAAAAAACACATGTCGAAATAAAGGCGTTCAGGCAAGCTCGGTCGATTTCCTTATCGCATCGGTATGTGTCAACAGGAAATATCTCCTTCTCACCTCAGACAAAGATTTCAGTCGTATAGCTGAACATTGTCCGCTTATTTTAGATCAGCTATAGTAGATTAAACCCATCAATAAATAAGGAAACCCGGCAGGTACGCAGCCCACCGGGACCAACGACGTAATGTCCAAACAATGATAAATCCCCGCTCCTGAATCATTTATTATATTGAATAAAATCTTATCCGGAGCTTTGTTACCATGAAAAAATCGCTGATCCTGCCGGTCGTCATCCTGCTTGCTTTTGCTGCAGGTCCCTTTGCGCAGAAAAAAGACTCCGCCGTTGTAACGTCAGTAAAAGACTCTGCTGCCCCGGCGAAACGCAATATCCGGATGTTCGCGGCAACGCAGTATGATTCGCTGTGGAGTCTGATTCCGTCAGGCTCTACGCTCCGCTCCTCGGTCACGGTCATCGGCATCGGCATGGATTCGCTCACCAGGGACATCGTCATCATCGCGTTCGACAGCGGCAACAATCCGGTTAAATTTGTGTTCCCGGATTCCACGCTGAAAAAAACGACCGGCGCCGGCGCTGTTCCTGAATGGGCAGCCGGCCGTACCGCGAAACCGAAGCTTGACCAGCGCGGAAGAACATGGTTCATCATCGAGTCCGCCCTCAAGTCCGCGTATGTGTATCCGGTATCGTATACGGCGGCGTTCAACCACGCCGGCGGCAGCGTTATCAGCGGGATTTCGCTCCTCACCATCGGCGGGTCGCTCTACGGCACTTTCGCCTTTACAAGAAACATGGAGCTCGGCTACGGCAAGGTCGGACTCATGAATTACGGGGCCACGTTCCTCGGTTTGCACTATCCCAACCTTTTCGCGAGCTTGCTGAAAAATGCGACGTCGATTAATGACCGCAGTACCAATGACTATTCGACCGATGACGTAACCACTACGGACAAGATCAAGGCGTGGAGTTCCATGATCGGATTTCCGCTCGGCATTTACCTTGGCTCAAAATTGCGCGTTGCCGGCAAGGATGACGCCGGGAAAGTGACGCTTATGGAATATTTCAGTCAGCCCACAGGGTATCTTTTGGGCTACGTGCTGCCTCTGTACTTTGTAAACTCTAAAACCTCCGGCGAAGACTATCTCGCCGTATCCGCATTGCTCACCATGGGTCTTCTGCCCGCCGGTTTCTGGGCCGGTTATGCGATTGCCGGCGACAGACCGATTTCGACCGGGCGGGGTTCGCTCCCCTATGTCAGCGGAATCATGGGCGGGCTGACCGGATTCGCGATCCCCACCCTTTTCGACCTGGATATGGACAACATGTCAACTGTCCGTCTTCTGGCAACCACCACCATCATCGGCTACGGCTGCGGGACCGCACTGGGACTGACATACCACCAGTCAATAGATTACACCTACTGGCAGACCGTATTCATCGGCGCCTCATCAGGCGCCGGGGCGCTCATGGCAGTCGCGTTCCCGCTGATCGCCAAGGTAGAAGATAATCATAAGCCCTATGTGATCGCCGGTGTTATTGGCGCATGGACAGGATTTTTCATCGGCGAGCGGCTGTCGCTTTCGCTTTTCGAGAAATCCGACCGCGACCGTCACGCATCCAACGTCAGGTTCAACCTTCCCGGTCTCGCGGCGCTTCCCTCGATTATGGCGTTTAATAAATCCGACGCATCAAAAATATACCCGTCGAAAACCGGGCCCCTGTTGCCGGTTGCAAATGTGGAGTGGAGGTTTTAGGTATTCGGACCGCGACGCACGGTGAAAACTGCAGGGAAAGATAAATTTAATTCGGCATCGGCTGCTGTCCCTCATTCTTCTTATCTTCCCAGGACCTCCTGAAATCCGCCGCGTACTTGTCGATCCATTCGCAGTAGATATCGTTCAGCGAGCGGTCCTGCAGCGGGTCGTGCCGGAGCTGCACGCCGAGGCACCACTTATACTTCTCCATCTCCCGGATCTCAGCCTCAACGCTTTTTTTTATCTCTTCTTCAGAGGATTTCTCAGGCGGGGGAACCGCATTGTTGTCAATCGGCGCGAGGTTCTCATCCATAGTCATTCTCTTCTAACAAATTCATTGTCTCTGCCGGTCCCGGTGTGATTGCTGCCGTCCGTTGTCCTTCCTTTGCAGAGTCATTCGTTGTGTATATTTTATATTTATTAATATACACCGTGCAAGATTGATTTATAGGGAATTTATTATACTATACGGAATTCACCTTTTCAGCAGTAAAATTTCCATTACCTCATCCCCCCTGCCTGCCATCAGGCCATGGCGCCAGGAGAGGGTGATTGACGGCAAAAACCTTTTCCCGTCCGTCTTTGAAACGTATATTATCCACACCATCATCCATCGTCAGAGGTCAGCCGTGGCAACGCCCGTAGTCGGGATAAAAACTCCGTTTTCTCCTCTCACAGAAAAACAGTGGCGCGTCATCCGGCTGAAAAAGCTGAATAAATCTTCTGGCACCGAAAGTATAGCAGAGACACAGGCCGCTCTCCATCGTTCTATTGTAGAAAAATTTCTGACAGAAAACCCAGGGCCACCGGCCTTTTTCCCTGAATCCGCCGTTACATCCTTTCTTGGGAAAACAAATCCCGATCAACTTGAACAGGCAATCGAGAGCCTCCTCTTTTTCTATAACAACGTAGTGCGATCAGACAAGCATACCGGATTTCTCGTGTCCCTGCAGGAACAATCCGGAAAACCATCCGGCGTTAAAAACAATCCGCTCCTCGATCAACTGTCAAAAGAACTGCAACTCCGCAATTACAGCCATCGCACGGTAAAGAACTATGGCGCGATCGTTTATAATTACCTGAACTGGCTGATGAAAAATCCTTCCGGGAACGACCAGGGAGAAATCAAACGCTATCAGCTTTATTTGAAAGAAACGAAAAAGTTTTCACCCCGTACCGTGAATCTTGCCACTGCCGCACTTTTGTTCTTTTATAACAACGTATTGAAACTCCCTTTTGCCGCCAACTCCTTGCCCCGCATGAAAACCGGCAGGCAGCTGCCGCAGGTGTATTCCGCGCAGGTTATCCCGGTCGTTCCCTGATTGGAAGATATTTATTTCTTCCCGGCTTACCGACAGTGAATATGGCGCAGGCAAAGTTTTAGAGGCTATTAAATCTCGCCCGCAGGTAACCTTCAAGGACGAATTACATCTTGCGGTCTCAATGCGGTCGTTTCGCGCAGAAAACGTTTCGTTACTGGTAAAACAGCTATTGGACCTTGAATCGGCCGAAGCAAAGCAAACGTTATTAAAAGTAAATGATAAATATCCCATCGCTATCACCAGGAATTTTTCCAAAGCCAAACAATGGTTACGTGAAAAGGCCCGCGGATCTGAACGATATGGGATTGTTGTTTCTTCGCAGGCGCAGCGATTAAAACCACACGCAATAGACGTGAAATCGCCAATGGACCCGATTCATTGGTTTCTCGATGGCAAGGAAGATGTACGGTCATCGTATTATCTTGAAGATGTTGCCACGGAGTTCCATGTACAGGGTCTTGAGCTTGATTGGGCTTGCGTAACCTGGGACGCCGATTTCCGATATGGAAGAAAAGGTTGGGAACATTGGTCATTTTGCGGTGACCGCTGGAACCATATTAAAAAACAGGAACGCCAGAATTATCTTAAAAATGCATACCGCGTTCTATTAACCCGTGCACGACAAGGCATGGTTATTGTTGTTCCGGAAGGTGATCCGATTGATCCGACTCGAAACCAGGCATTTTATGATCCGACATTTAATTATCTTAAAGATATTGGGATTCAGGTGATTTAAACAGCGAAGAAAAAACAAGCTATTATGAATGACTCTGAACAATTACTTTCTCCAGAATACGGTTCCTGGCTTTCCGGGCTAAAGCAGCAAATTGCCGTTGCTCGGCAAAAAGCAGGCTTGTCCCTCAATGAAGCACTTATCAAGCTTTACTGGCACATTGGG
>CAISVC010000297.1 GCA_903888815.1 uncultured Fibrobacterota bacterium | reverse complement strand
CGATAATATCGTCTGGCAGATAGACTCTGTCGCTGACTATACCCCTTTCGTGATACCTTTTTGTACCACAGCCTCTCACGAGAACCGGAAACTGATCTATTTCAGGTTCGCCGACCATCCCTATCTCCTGCCCGGGGGAATCAATGCCGAGGTGATCAATCTTCATCCCGGAAACGGCTTTGAAATTTTCATCGACGAAATCTTTGACGTGATCGAAAAAGCAGGGACCGGGGCCTGCTATGTGTTTGACTGTCTCTCCGAACTTGCCGTTGACTGGTACAGCGACCGGATGCTCGGAAACTTTTTTCTGCTTACCTGCCCCTACCTTTATAATTTTGAGACCGTCGCCTATTTTGCGCTGCTCAAGAACCAGCACCCGCCCTATGCGGTCGATGCCATTCACGGAACAGCGCAGATCGTCATCGACGTGTACCGGAAACAAGACAGACTGTTCATTCACCCGCAGAAAGTTTACAAACGCCATACGGAAACGATGTATATGCTCCATCGCTGGGAAGAAGGGGATCTCTTCGTGCCGGTAAAACGGAGCCCGACCATCTCTGAAATCCTGGGAACGGTACCCCGGCCGGGACTCGATTTCAATGTCCACCATTCGGATATGTGGGCAAAAAGTTTCGGGAAGGCACAGGAAATTCTCGAAGAGATTGCTTCCGGCCATACAAGAACCGCAGAAGTTGAAAAACTGTTTCAAAAGCTGCTCAGGATGGCCGTTTCGCGTGATCCGCGGCTTATCGCGCTCGCCGAAAAGTTTTTCGATCTCGCGGATCTCATTGAAATCGGGAAACGGATGATCGGCACCGGCCTCATCGGCGGTAAATCAGTAGGCATGCTTCTCGCGCGCGCCATGATGCGAAAAAACGACCCGGCACGCTGGAAAGAACGCATGAGCGCCCATGACTCTTTCTACGTTGGCAGCGACGTGTTTTATTCCTATCTGATCCGTAACGGCTGCTGGTGGGTGCGACGCAAGCTGAAAAACCCCGATACCATGTTCGAGAGTGCGCAGGAGGCACGGCAGCGCCTGATCTCCGGCACATTTCCCGAGGACATCCTCGCTCAATTCACGGCAATGCTCAACTACTTCGGGCAGTCGCCCATTATTGTGCGCTCGTCAAGCCTGCTCGAAGACGCCTACGGCAACGCGTTTTCAGGCAAGTACGAAAGCGTGTACTGCGCCAACCAGGGAACGCCCGAGCAGCGGCTCGAAAACTTTTTAGCTGCGGTCCGAACGGTGTATGCGAGCACCATGAACCACGATGCGCTCTCCTACCGGGCGCACTGGGGACTTCTTGACAGGGATGAACAGATGGCGCTCCTCATTCAGCGCGTTTCCGGCTGCTCCTTCAACAGGCTTTTCTTCCCGCAGATGGCGGGCGTCGGGTTCTCCTTTAATCCGTATGTATGGTCGGGCGAAATCGATCCGGCCGCAGGTGTGTTGCGCCTTGTGTTCGGGCTCGGAACGCGGGCGGTCGCCAGAAGCGACGACGATTATACACGCGTCGTGTCGCTCAGCGCACCATTGAAACGGCCGATCGCCGCCTCCGAAGATCCGTGGCGCTACATACAGCGAAAGGTGGATGTGCTCGATCTCCATGCAAACCGCCTGCTCTCAATGGAGTTCCGCGACGTTATTGAAACCGCCGGCGACGAAGTGCCGCTCGAGATGATCGCTTCCCGCGATGAAGAGGCGGAGAAACGCGCCGCGGAGCTTTCCCTGACAAACCCTTTTACGTGGATGCTCTCGTTTGAAAAACTGCTCTCCTCAACAACCTTCGTGGATGACATGCGGGACATGCTCGCAACGCTCGAAGCCGCCTATGAGCACCCGGTTGACATTGAATTCACGGCGAATTTCATGGAGGATAACAGACTGCGGATCGATCTGCTGCAGTGCCGGCCGTTCCAGGTGCGAAAATCAAGTGCGCTGCCGATGGATATGGGCGCCATAAAAAAGGAGTCGGTCATTATCAGGACTTCGGGCCCGATTATCGGCAACAGCTTTTCCGCACCGCTTGACCGTATTGTCTACATTGTACCTTCGGCATACAGCAGCTTATCGGAACAGCAGCACTACGCGGTCGCACGGCTCATAGGCAAGCTGACGCATCTGGAAGGCAAAGCAAAAGCTTCTTCCATCATGCTGATCGGGCCGGGCAGATGGGGAACCACAACACCGTCGCTCGGCGTACCGGTTTCGTTCGCCGAAATCGATACGGTAAAGGTGCTCTGCGAGCTGGCGGTCATGCACGAAGGGCTCGTTCCCGATGTTTCCCTCGGGACCCATTTCTTCAACGATCTTGTTGAAATGGATATGCTCTATCTGGCGGTCTATCCGGAACGGAGCGGTAACTTTTTCAATACGGATTTTTTTGAAAAGGGGAATAACCTCCTTGCGGGTCTTCTCCCGGACGCCGCTACGCTTGAAAAGGTTGTCCGCGTCATTGACACGGCCGCACAGAAACTTTTTCTGCACGTCGAGCCGCTCGAACAGAAATGCGTCTGTTTCATACAGGGACCAATCGTCACTTTAAAACATACGGGGGACGGTATTTCATGAACCAGCAGGGACTCTATGATCCGTGGTATGAGCACGACGCGTGCGGCGTTGGTTTTGTTGTGAATGTCAATGGTCAGCGTTCGCATCAGATCGTGACCGAGGGTATTACGATTCTGAAAAATCTCACGCACCGCGGCGCCGTGGGCGGGGATTCCAAAACCGGCGACGGCGCCGGCATGCTCGTCCAGATGCCGCACCTCTTTTTAGTCAAGGAGTGTGAGCGTCTCCGCATCACGTTGCCGCCGCAAGGCGCGTACGGCGCCGGCATGCTGTTTCTCCCGCAGGATATACAGGCAAGAAAATCGGCCGTAAAATTAATCGAATCGACGGTGGTAAAGGAGGGAGGCCGCGTCATCGGCTGGCGCGATGTTCCGGTTCATCCGGAAGTCCTGGGCGAAACGGCGCGCGCCACCATGCCCTTTATCGCGCAGGTATTCATGACCTTCGGAGTTATTAATGGTGACGATCTCGAACGACGGCTGTATGTTACAAGGAAATCGCTCGAAAATGCGGCTCGTCAGCAGAAGTTTACCAACCGCGATTTCTATATCCCTTCGTTTTCCTGCGCGACCATTGTCTATAAAGGCCTTTTCGTGGCGCCGCAGTTCGACCATTTCTATCCTGATCTGACCGACAAGGATTTCCAGAGCGGCCTCGCACTCAGCCACCAGCGCTACAGCACCAATACGCTTCCGTCGTGGCCCCTTGCCCAGCCGTTCCGTTATATTGCGCACAACGGCGAGATCAATACGCTGCGGGGCAACATCAATAAAATGAAAGCCCGGGAAAAAACGATCTCCTCACCGCATTTCGGTGATGACGTCGGGAAACTCCTTCCTGTCGTGGACATGGCCACGAGCGATTCCGGAATTTTCGACAACGTGTTCGAACTCCTGAAACAGGGTGGCCGCTCCATCGAACATGCCATGATGATGATGATTCCCGAGGCCTTCGGCGCCAAGTACCATATCAGCGAGGACAAACGCGCCTTTTACGAATACCACGCGTCGATCATGGAGCCTTGGGATGGACCAGCCGCGATCGCGTTTACCGACGGCGTGAGGATCGGCGCCACGCTTGACCGCAACGGCCTGCGGCCTGCGCGTTATGTGATCACCAAGAGCGGCAAGGTTGTCATGGCGTCCGAGGTCGGCGTGCTCGACATCCCGCCCGAGGAGGTGCTGCAGAAGGGACGCCTCGCGCCCGGAAAAATGTTCCTGGTCGACACGGCACAGAACCGCATCGTATACGACAACGAAATCAAGGCGGCCGTTTCACGGCGCAGGCCGTACCGGCGCTGGCTCGAACAGAACCGGATCGAGCTTAAAGGGCTTTTTCAGGCGCCCGGGCCGGTGCGCATCAACCGCGATGCTCTTCTTGCCCGTCAATGGATGTTCGGGTATTCACGCGAAGAGATCAAAATGGTGGTGCAGGCCATGGCCGAAAACGCCCAGGAGCCGGTGCTTTCCATGGGCAATGACGCGGCGCTTGCCGTGCTTTCCGAACGGCCCCAGCTTCTGTACAACTATTTCAGGCAGCTCTTCGCACAGGTCACCAACCCGCCCATCGATCCGTACCGCGAGCATCTGGTCATGTCGCTCATGAGCTTCATCGGCCGCGAGCGGAACCTGCTCGACGAGACGCCCGAGCATTGCGCCCAGCTCAAGCTGCCGCATCCCATCCTTTCGAACGACGACCTTGACAAACTCCGCGACCTCGACTACAACGACTACCGTTCCGTGGTGCTGCCCATGACTTTTTACGCCTCGATCGGCGAGCGGGAGCTCGAAGCGGCCATCGGGGAGCTGTGCCTCAATGCTGAGCGGAAAATCGACCAGGGCTATTCGCTCATTATTCTGTCCGATCGCGACGTCTCGGAATCTAAGGCGCCCATCCCCGCGCTCCTTGCGACCGCGGCCGTGCACCGTCATCTCGTGAAAGTGCAGAAGCGGCAGCTTGCCGGACTCGTGATCGAGACCGGCGAGGCGCGCGACGTCATGCACTTCGCCACGCTTATCGGCTATGGCGCGAGCGCGGTCAACCCTTATCTGGCCTTTGAAATCATCGCCGACCTGAAAGAGCACGGCAAACTGCCGTCAGGCCTGCGGCTCGAAGATGCCATCGATAACCACATTACCGCAGTCAAAAAGGGGCTTCTCAAGATCATGTCCAAAATGGGCGTCTCAACCATACGGTCGTACCGGGGCGCGCAGATTTTCGAGGCGATCGGCCTGTCAGGCACTTTCATTGAATCCTTCTTTCCCGGAACCCCCTCGCGCATCGGCGGTATCGGCACGGCCGAAATCGCCCGCGAAACACTTGCACGACACGCAGGCGCGTTCGCGAAAAACGATGCCGAGCTGGAGGTGCTTGACTCCGGCGGTCAGATCCATTTCCGCACCGCTTCAGAAAAGCACCTGCTCTCTCCTGAAGCGGTCACGCTCCTGCAGCGTGCGGTGCGGGAGAACAGCTATGGCCTTTACAAGAAATATTCAGCCGCAATCAACGACGTCAAGAAAAACCTCTGCACTCTGCGCGGCCTTTTCGGGTTTAAAAAATCGAAAGACGTGCCCCTAGACGAGGTCGAACCGGTCGACGCGATCGTCAAGAGATTCGTCAGTTCCGCCATGTCGTTCGGCTCGATTTCGAAGGAGGCCCACGAAACCATCGCCATTGCCATGAACCGGCTCGGCGCCGCCTCTAATTCCGGCGAGGGCGGCGAAGAAGAAGAACGCTACGCGCCCCTTCCAAACGGCGATTCGAAAAAGAGCGCGGTGAAGCAGGTGGCGTCGGCGCGGTTCGGCGTCACCTCGAACTATCTCGTGAATTCGCGCGAACTCCAGATTAAAATCGCACAGGGCGCCAAGCCCGGCGAAGGAGGTCAGCTTCCCGGCCACAAGGTCGATGCGACAATCGCCAGGGTGCGGCATTCCACGCCCGGCGTGATGCTCATATCGCCGCCGCCGCACCACGACATCTATTCCATCGAGGACCTGGCCCAGCTCATTTTCGACCTTAAAAGCGCGAATCCTGAAGCGCGTATTTCAGTGAAGCTGGTGGCTGAAGTCGGGGTGGGAACCGTCGCCGCGGGCGTTGCAAAGGGACGGGCCGACATGGTGCTCATCAGCGGTCATGACGGCGGCACCGGCGCCTCGCCGCTCTCCTCGATAAAATACGCGGGGATACCGTGGGAGATCGGGCTTGCCGAGACGCAGCAGACCCTGGTCATGAACCATCTGCGCGACCGCATCCGGGTGCAGGTCGACGGCCAGTTGCGCACCGGCCGTGACGTGGTGATCGGCGCCCTTTTAGGCGCCGAAGAGTTCGGGTTCGGCACCATCGTGCTTGTGACGCTCGGCTGCATCATGATGCGGAAATGCCACCTCAACACCTGCCCGGTCGGCGTCGCGACCCAGGACCCCGAACTCCGTAAGCGGTTTGCCGGAAAACCCGAGTACCTCATGAATTTCATGCGGTTCGTGGCGCAGGAGACGCGCGAAATAATGGCCAGCTTAGGTTTCAGAACGATTGACGAAATGGTCGGCAGGGTCGAAACGCTCGATGTCTCAGATGCGGTTGACCACTGGAAACGCCGTGGCCTCGACTTCTCGGCCGTGCTGTCCGTACCCCAGGTTCCCGAAGGCTCAGCGCTCCGCTGCACCTCGAAACAATTACATGACTTTTCGCTTTCGCTCGATCCGGAGCTCATCATCAGCTCAGGAAAAGCGCTCGAAAAGAAAGAGCCTGTCAGTCTTTTCGCCTCGATCCGCAACTGCAACCGCACCGTGGGCGCAACGCTTTCTGCCGAGGTCTCAAAGCGGTACGGATCAGCAGGGCTGCCGCCGGATACTATTAAATGTAAATTTATGGGCTCGGCCGGCCAGAGTTTCGGCGCGTTTCTGGCGCCGGGCATTTCGTTCGAGCTCGAAGGCGACGCCAATGACTACTTCGGCAAAGGGCTGAGTGGCGGCAGGCTCATCGTGTATCCGCCGAAAAGCTCCACGTTCCGGCCGCAGAACAACATCATCACCGGCAACGTCAACCTGTTCGGCGCCACAAGCGGCGAAGCCTATATCAACGGTATGGCCGGCGAGCGGTTTGCGGTCCGCAACAGCGGCTGCAGAGCAGTGGTCGAGGGCGTCGGCGATCACGGCTGCGAATATATGACCGGCGGACTTGTGGTCGTCATTGGCAAGACCGGGGTCAACTTCGCTGCCGGCATGAGCGGCGGCATTGCCTACGTGCTTGACGAAGACCAGCTGTTCGACACCAAGTGCAACCTCGAAACGGTCGAAGTCGAACCGGTCTCGCACCAACAGGACGAGCAGGTACTCTACCGGCTGATAAGCGACCATGTTAATTATACCGGCAGCGAATACGCGGCCAGGATCATCCGCGACTGGACCGAAATGCTGCCGCAGTTTGTCAAGGTCATGCCGATCGACTACCGCCGGGCGCTCGAACGCCGGCAAAAAGCAGAATTCAAAGAAACCGATGTTGTCGCAATCACCGAGGAGGTCTATCGATAATGGGAAAATCAACCGGCTTTCTCGAATATCCCCGTGTCACTGGCCCGTACCGGCCCAAACAGGAGCGGGTCAGGGATTACCGCGAATTCTCCATTCCGCTTACGAGCGACGAACTGGCAAAGCAGGGCAGCCGCTGCATGGACTGCGGCATTCCCTATTGTCACGCGATAGGGTGTCCGGTATATAACCTGATCCCGGAATGGAACGACGGCGTTTACCGCGGCGAATGGAAAGATGCACTCTCGCGGCTCGAGGCCACGAACAATCTGGCCGAGATCACGGGCCGCGTCTGCCCTGCACCCTGCGAAACGGCGTGCACGCTCTCGATCAACAGCGCACCGGTCACGATAAAACAGATCGAGCTGGCGATCATCGAAAAAGGCTTTGCACAGGGCTGGGTCGTTCCCCATCCGCCGAAAAAAGAGAGCGGGAAAAAGATCGCAATCATCGGCAGCGGACCTGCGGGGCTCGCTGCTGCCCAGCAGCTTCGCCGCGCCGGGTACCGCGTGACCGTATTTGAAAAAGCGTCCCGAATCGGCGGCATCCTGAGGTACGGCATACCTGATTTCAAGCTCGAAAAATGGGTGATCGACCGCAGGCTGAAACAGATGGTTGACGAAGGGATCAATTTCGAGACCAACGTCCTGGTCGGTGAAGATATTTCAGTACGGTACCTTCGCCGAACCTACGATATCGTCCTGCTGACGCTCGGCGCAGGCCACCCGCGCGATCTGCAGGTGCCGGGCAGAGGATTGGAAAACATACACTTCGCGATGGACTATCTGACGCAGTCGAACAGGACCGTGTCCGGCGAAGCAACGTCCGAAAAACCGATTTCCGCAAAGGACAAGACCGTCCTCGTGATCGGCGGCGGCGACACCGGTTCCGATTGCGTGGGCACCGCCATCCGTCAGGGCGTGAAAAAAGTATACCAGTACGAGATTCTGCCCAAACCCCTACGGTGGGAGAGCCCGTCTAATCCCAGCTGGCCCTGCTGGCCGGATATTCTGCGCACGTCAAGTTCACACGAAGAGGGATGTGAGCGCGAATGGTCTATTCTTACAAAGCAATTCAGCGGCCACGACATTCACCTGACCGAAGGCCATTTCGCACGTATCGAGTGGCAAACCGACAAACGGACCGGACAGCAGAAAATGGTCGAACTGCCGGGAAGCGAATTCACGCTCAAGCTCGATCTGGTGCTCCTGGCCATGGGCTTTCTTCACGCGGAGCATAACCGCCTCACCGACGAGCTTGGCGTCGAGTTCGACGAAAATGGAAACATCAAATGCCGTGAGGTGTGCACTACGTCGGCGGACGGCGTTTTCGTGGCCGGCGACGCCGGCACCGGCGCTTCGCTGGTGGTACGGGCGATCAATCACGGACGGGAAGCGGCGAAGGCCATTAATCAATATTTAAAATAAAGAATTTTGGAGAATGTGTTCTTAACGCGAATGCAGCCGCCGTGACAATATGACATACACGGCACACGCCAGCCTGTTCACTCCGGGAATGCACTCGACCAACGGTTCGACTGTTTTCATGCCTCGGGCGAGCCAATCAGGACTAAACATGGGCACGAACCCCGCGTATTCCACGTGTTCTACCTCCCCACTGGCTTCCTCGATCCACCGCGTGACCCTTGCCAGCGTATAGGACATCTCCTTATGTTCACGGTGGTATGGCGACACACGCTCGATTACCTTCAGACCAAAGTTGTTCCCGTTCGGCTCGTGGATCAGCACCCTATCCGCTACTCGGAAAGCTTCACGCACCGTTCTGCCCGGGTCATTATCGTGGTGGAGAATGCTCTGCAGGAGGGCTATGTCGAAGCTATTGTCGGGATACGGCAACTGATGAGCATCGCCACTGTGGAATCGGATGGGACGCTCGCCTCTGTTCACGTTTGCAACATCAACAGCGCTTTCCGCGGCGTCTATTCCCACCATACTGGCCGGTCCGACGGCATCCCAGTAACCGATGGTGTAGTAACCGTCTCCGCAGCCGATGTCGAGCACAGACTGTCCCGCGAGCCTACCTACTCGCATTACGAGTTCTCTTGTTGTTTGGGTCGCCATCCGACTGCTCAACCTGCTGTTATCGGTGTAGGCATAGCTGCCTCGATTCACGGCATCCCTGTTGAACGCCTCAACGCTACTATCGTCTTGCTGTTTCACAGCACCTCCCTCTCCGCAACCAGAGGAGAAGTAATATCGCAAAACCGTACCCTGCAAATATCAGTCTGTTTTTTATTGTTTTGCCGCACATATAAACAATGACTGTGACACCAGTTTTAAAACAGGAATTTTTTCCAGCATATCACCCAAAAGCATAACAGGTTTAACTAATATATCAGGAATATTAGGCAATAAAAAGTCCCTATATTCAACTGAAACATTCTTAAATCCGGCGTCAAGCAGCTTCTTTTGCATGAAAGCCTTTTTTAAAGCATTCTCCCCTGGTTCGAGGCATGCCATTTTTCTTAATACCGGAACATTAAAAATGAGAAAACAATAAGGATTTAAAATATTCGGCTCCCAGAAAACCATTTTGCCGCCCGCCTTGAGCAGTGAAAATATTTTAACCAATGCCGAATCAATTTCATAATAAAAATGGTGAAGTATTCCATTGCCCACAATAAAATCATATTGGTTTTCAGCATTATCGAAAGCCTTCTTGAAGTCCATTATTTTAAATTCAAGATTCGGGAGGCAATGGTTTTCAGAGGCTCGCCCGATAAACTCAGCGCAGACATCCGTTGCCAGAACACTCGCCTTAGTTTTTGCGGCTAAAAGATGAGCCATTTCACCTGTTCCACAGCCTATTTCGAGGATGCGCATGCCTTCTTCTGCGTTCAGGTTCTCAAGTATGGTATCGGCTCTTCTTTGCGTCCTTTTTGCCAGCGCATTGGAAGGTTTAAAACCCTGATTATAGCCTTGGTTGTCCTTTATGCTTGGCATAGTATCATTTCAATTTTTTAACACGATACAAAAACCGCTTAGCTTTCTCTTTGGAAAGACAGTTCTCCAAGAACCTCTGAAATTTTATCTTCCTTGTCATAAATCCTTCCATTAATAATTATTTTGTTGCGAATGAACCTGGGCCGGTTTTTGACCTCTTCCATTATTTTACTGATATAATCGCCGATGACACTTAAGCCTATCAGCTGAATAGCCCCAAGCCCTAAAACAAGAAGAACAATAGTGGTTGTTCCTTTTGAGTCTTTAGGGGCGCTGATAAAATAGTAGGTTAAATAAAACATGCTCAGAAGAACGGTGACAAAAAACATCGTAATTCCAACCGATTGTAAATACTGAAGAGGTTTCATGCTGAATGAAAATATTGCCTTTTTTGCCCACCAGAAGTTTTTAAAAAAGCTATTAGTACTCTTTCCGAACAGGCGTTCAGGCCTTACGTAAGGAACGCCAATCTGGTTGAAACCTATCCATGCGCGAAGGCCGCGTAAAAAAATATCTTTTTCAGGAAAGCAAAGCAGGTAATTGACAGCCTTTCTGTCGATCAGGGAAAAATCCCCGGCATCCACCGGAATCTGAATATCTGCTAATTTTCTGAATATACGGTAGAATATTTTATAGAATATCTGCATATAAAAAGGAGCTTCGCGCCTTGTCCTCTGACCATATATGACCTCGTATCCTTTTTCCCATTTTTCGATAAAATCACTGATTAATTCCGGCGGGTCCTGCCCGTCACCGTCCATTAAAACGGCAGCGTCACCGGTTGAAATTTCCATGCCGCTTAAAAACGCTGACTGGGACCCGAAACTCCTTGAATGAGAAATGCCTATAACATGATAATCTTTCTCAGAAAGCGAATAAATAACCTTTTCATCGCTGAATGGGCTGGCGTCATTAACGAAAATTATTTCATAATCATATCCCGCCGCCTCAAAAACCCTTGTAAGTCTTTCGTGCAGAAGCGGAATACTCCTTTCATCTTTGTAACAGGCAATGATAACTGATATTTTTTTCTGCTTTATTGGAATATGAACATGTTTCAGTTTTTCTTCATATTCTTTTTCCCATCCGGCAGTCAACGCAAGGCCTTTTTCAAATGATATTTTATGTTTCCATCCGATTATTTCCTGCGCCCTTTCTGCGTCGCCCACCCAATCTCCCATATCCCACTTTCTATTGGGCATTGAGCCAAAAACCGGTTCACTGGAAATATTAAACAGCCTTTTGGCCGTTATCGCGGCATCTTCCATTGTTGTTTTGACGCCTGTTGCGATATTAAAGGATTCCCCCGGATGTGTTTTGCACGCGGTTAAGGCCGATTTCACGAGAGCGCTGTTGCAATCATCGATATACAAAAAATCCCTCGAAATGCTTTTAGCCACGAATTTGGGCAGCCTTCCTTTCAAACAGCTTGTAATGAGCGTCGGAATAAGCCGGTCTCTTTCTTCCCATGGGCCGTAAACCGAATAAAGCCTGAGGTTTACACAAGGAAAAACGTGAATTCTGCCGTAATATTTCAATAAATAGCTTACCCCCGCCTTGGACACAGCATAATCGCTGTTGGGTAAAAGCTCGGCTGATTCTTTTGGAAAGGTGCAGTTCAGCCCGTATTCCGAAGAACTGCCTGCGTGGACAAATGCATCACAGCCTGTTTCGGAAAGTATTCTTACCAGATTAAGCGCGCCGATATAATTTGTCATATGGATTTTTCCGGCATCAACCTGTCTTGAATACGATCCATATGCAGCCAACCCGAAAACTGTTCTTGGCTTCAGCATAGTTAACACGCTTTTTATTCTTTGGTAATCGGTGATGTCAGCGGAAATAAGCCTGGATGCTAAACTCTTATCAAGAAAAGACAGGCGCCAGCTGTTTTTTGGCCTCCTGGAACAGGCAAATACATCATCCCTCTGTGCCAGAACCCTGAAAAAAAGATTAGCTCCTACAAAACCTGATGCGCCTACGATAAGAATTGGCCCTGGAAGCTTATTAATATCCGTTGCACTATCTTTTTCGTCCAATAGATTATTATCCATTTATCAGCTCCTGAATTTTAACAAATATTTTTTCATTATTAAGATTGTTTTTTTCATAATGATACTTCTGGCTTCCGTAAAGCCCGTCAGGATATCCACAGGCATGCAAGTGTGTAAGCCTGCATTTAATGCCTTTTTGCAAAATCAATGCTGCTAAATTTTCTCCAAGCCCCCCTCTTTTTACATGCTCTTCGACAATTAGAAGCTTTTGGGTTTTCATTATGCTTAACTCGAGTCTTTTGTCCAGCTCAACTACAGGAATTTCAGATATTACAAAAAGTTCAACCGGGCAATGCTTAAACTTTAAGCTTTCCAACGCCTTTAAAATTTCAAGAATAACAGGCCCTGCCCCAACAATAGTAATTTTGTTACCGCAAATAAGCCTGCGGGTTTTTGCGTATTTTGGCAATCGAAAAGTTTCCGGAATAGTGCCATAACCTAATCTGAGATAACATGGCCCGGCATATTCAAACATCGCTTCAACAGTGCTTTCAACATCTTCATTACAAAACGGAATAAAGCATCTCATGTTTTGCATACAGGAAAGAACCGCGATATCTTCTATTGCATGATGAGTAGCGCCCATGATTCCATAGCCGTATCCGCCACCGTTTCCAACAATTTTTACATTCATATTATGCAAGCAAAGATTCAACCTTATCTGTTCAACCGGCCTGAAAACAATAAATGAAGCAATGCTGTAGCATACCGGAAGCAACCCCTGCGAAGCAAGACCCGCGGCGACATTAATCATGTTTTGTTCACAGACACCCATGTTTACGAAACGCTTTCCAATTGCACTTCTGATGTTTTCCAAAGCCATAAAACCAAGGTCACCCGTAAGAAAAATAATTTTATTATTTTTAAGAGCAATTTTTTCCATTACTCTGGAAAATTCTTTACGCATATTCTTTTTCTATTTCTCCTAAAGCTATTATATACTGTTCATCCGACATGGGCAGATAATGCCATTCCATCCTGTTCTCCATGAAAGAAATCCCCGCTCCCTTTGTTGTTTTCGCAATT